>JAFASL010000133.1 GCA_019244535.1 Alphaproteobacteria bacterium | reverse complement strand
GCGCGGCTGTCGAGCAATTGGCTCGTCGCCAAGCTCGCGCAAATCTATGTCGAAACCTTTCGTAATATCCCATTGGCATTGCAACTTTTGTTCTGGTGGGCACTGCTGCGCGGCGCCGCGCCGCCGCCGCGCCAGGCATGGGAGCCGCTCCCCGGCATCTTCATCAGCAATCGCGGCATCACCTTTCCGGTGCCGTTTGCCGAGAGCGCCTATCCGTGGATGGCGGTCGCGTTTATCGTCGGTCTCGTCATTGCTTTTGTCGTGCGGCGCTGGGCGCGGGCGCGGCAGGAACGCACCGGTCAGCAATTTCCAACGGGCTGGGTTGCTCTCGCGCTGATCCTCGGCTTGCCGGCGCTCGTCTTTCTCGCGAGCGGCGCGCCGTTGCGGCTCGATATTCCGGTGTTGCGCGGCTTCAACTTTGCCGGCGGGACGGCGGTGTCGCCCGAGCTCGGCGCATTGCTGATAGGGCTCGTCGTTTACACCGGCACCTTTATCGCCGAGATCGTGCGAGCCGGCATTCTCGCGGTCAGCTGGGGGCAGAGCGAGGCGGCGATGGCGCTGGGCTTGCGGCCGGGTCAGCGCATGCGGCTCGTCGTCTTGCCGCAGGCGCTCCGGGTTATCGTGCCGCCGATGACGAGCGAATATCTGAGCCTGACCAAGAACAGCTCGCTGGCCGTAGCGATCGGCTACCCCGATCTGGTTTCGATCGCCAACACGACGATGAACCAGACCGGGCAGGCGGTCGAAGGCATCGCCATGATCATGGCGGTCTATCTCGCGATCAGCCTGCTGATCTCGCTGTTCATGAACCTCTACAACCGCGCCGTGGCGCTGGTGGAGCGGTAGTATGCGCGAGACGAACATGTGGCACCGTACTACCTCGCCCCGCGGGCGGGGAGAGGTCGGAAGCCGCGCGAATGCGCAGATTCCGGGTGAGGGGCAGCGGTTTCAGTCCGTAGGCGGCGCTGTGCGCCCAGAAACGCCCCTCGCCCCGACCCTCTCCCCGCAAGCGGGGCGAGGGAGGTCCAGATGACGGACGTCACGCAAGAGCTTCCCGTCGCACTGGAACCGCCGCCGCCGGCGACCTCCGGCCTCCTCGGGTGGCTGCGCGCCAATCTGTTCAGCAGCATCCTCAACAGCATTCTGACCATAATCGGGGTCGCCTTTCTTGCCGTCACGATCCCGCCTCTCGTCCGCTGGGCCGTCGTCGATGCGGTCTGGACAGCGCCGAACAGCCGCGCCTGCCGCGGCGCTGGGGCCTGCTGGGCCTTCATCCACGAGAAACTGCGCTTCATCTTTTTCGGCACTTTCCCCTACGAGGAGCAGTGGCGCCCGCTCCTGGCGGTAGTGATCTTTGTTGCGATGATCGTGGCGAGTTGCGACCGACGGCTGTGGGGCCGACGGCTGGCGCTCCTCTGGCTCGCCGGGCTCGCGGCTGTCGCCATCCTGATGTGGGGCGGCGTATTTGGGATGAGCTATGTTGCCACGGGATGGTGGGGCGGGTTGCCGCTGACCCTCATCTTATCCACCGTCGGCATCGCCTGCGCATTTCCGCTGGCGATTTTACTGGCGCTCGGGCGCCGGTCCCGGCTGCCGGCGGTGCGTGTGATCTGCGTCGTCTATATCGAGCTGATCCGCGGCGTCCCGCTGATCACGGTGTTGTTCATGGCCTCGGTCATGCTGCCGCTCTTCCTGCCCAGCGGCGTGACGATCGACAAGCTGCTGCGTGCGCAGGCGGCGCTGATCCTGTTCGCCGCCGCCTATCTCGCCGAGGTCGTCCGTGGAGGCTTGCAGGCGATCCCAAAGGGCCAGATCGAAGCCGCCGATTCGCTGGGGCTCGGCTATTGGCAGCGCACCCGGCTTATTGTGCTGCCGCAGGCGCTGACAATGGTGATCCCGCCGCTCGTCAATACCTTCATCGGTACCTTCAAAGACACCACGCTCGTCCTCATCATCGGGCTCTTTGATTTTCTCAACACGATCGTTGCATCGCTCAACGACGCCAACTGGCGCGGCACCTCGGCCGAAGCCTATGTCTTTGCTGCGGCGATTTATTTCTGCTTCTGCTTTTTCATGTCGCGCTACAGCCAGATGCTCGAGCGCGAATTCAACAAGGGACGGCAGCGATGAGAGAGGCGCCGATCATCGAGCTGCGCGGCGTCGACAAATGGTTCGGCCAATTCCACGTCCTCAGGAACATCAATCTCGACGTCGAGAAAGGTGAACGCGTCGTCGTCTGCGGACCTTCGGGTTCGGGTAAATCGACGATGATCCGCTGCATCAATCGCCTCGAAGAGCATCAGCGCGGCCAGATCATCGTCGCTGGCATCGAGTTGACCTCAGATTTGAAGAACATCGAGGCGATCCGCCGCGAAGTCGGCATGG
>JAFASL010000116.1 GCA_019244535.1 Alphaproteobacteria bacterium | reverse complement strand
TTCACCATATAAGTTCGTCCGACATCGATTGCCATGCCGGCGGCGACGACAGCGGGTATAACGCATAGTCCAAAAATCATTGCAACGGCGCCTTCGCGCCGCGCGACGAGTTGCCGCAACGTGATGATGACAGCGGTAATCACTTCGCGCATGCCTCGGTTCTTCTTGATCATGGTCGTCGCTCTCACGGGCACACGTTGCCCGAATTCAAGTATGTCGGGACGCAGTTCATGTAACGCGGACGGTTGAAGGCTGATTCGGTCAACGTGTAAGAGGAGTTCAGCAGGTAGGTGAATGGCGAGGTGTAGCTGTATGTCAGCGTCACGATGATTACGCTGTCGGTGGAGCCGTTTGTCTGATTCCCCAGATTTGCGAGACTCGCATTGTTGGGAACGTTTGCTGTCGTAATGGCGGTTGCACTGTTAATCTCCGTGTGCCAGTCAATGACTGCGGTGCCGGTGCTGTAAGTCACGCTTGCATAAGCTATCTTCAGCAGAGTCCCGCTCGTCGGGAGAGGCGTTAGAACCTGCTTAGCCGCGTTTGTGATATTGGTGAAATCCGTGCTCTGAAGAACGGTATTTACTCTGGTTTGCGCAACCAGGTCTGCTGCCGCCTCTGCCGAAGCCTCGAGTTTCATATAGGCGAGGACCAGGTTGGTGGTCTCGAAGCTGCCCAGGAAGAGCAACAGCATTATCGGGAGAATCAGCGCGAACTCTATTGCCGCGAGCCCCGATGAATCACGCCGGAGATTAGTCCTCTGCGTCATCCAGTCAGACCGCTTATGAGAAGGGTTCGTTCTGGAAAATGACGGTGCTCGTCAAGGTTATATTGCCAGTCCCGGGGCTGTTCCCGTTGGCCGTGCCCAGACCCACCCAGCAGGTGCCGCCGCTTAGACAGGCTCCAACCCAGGGAACTATAAACGGGCGGGGGTAGCTGACCTGAACCCCGACAATATTACCTCCAGTGCCCGGCGTGAAAGAGCAGACCGTCCCGTTTCCGGTCTGACTGGAGGTCTGGGTACAAGGCGTGAAACTCACTGAACCAAAGCCGGAAAAAACCTGCACCTCAAATATGATCTTGTTGGCACAGTCGGATGCACTAATGACCGAACTCACCTCCGAGCAGAGAAGATTCTGGAAAGTGGTCATCGGGCTGCCCTGTGACTGGACTTGGCCCGTGCGGATGAGGCGTGCCGCATCACGCGCGGCACCATCCAGCACCGATTGCGTAGTGAGGGTCAGGCCGAGCTCAAAGATTGCCACCAAGAGCAGCAAAAAGGGGGGTCCGACAAATGCCAGCTCAACGGCAGTAATACCCCGCGTATCGTGTACAAGGCGGCGGAACATCCTCATACAATTGCCTGATCAGTGCTCATTAATAGACGAAGGATCACCTGCTAGCGCGGGCACCCGCTACCGTTCACGTTCCAGAAGTCGTACAAATTAGTAAGCGGCAATTACCTAACCATTAACAAGCTGCGTGCACCGGGGGAAACCAACGGCGTGGAATATGACAGAACTCCGGCGGGCGTCGGCGATACGGGAAGTTGTGCCGCCGAATCTCGACGATCAGAAGAGATCCTTTTGGGCGGCAGCAAAGGGCACAAACTCATCGGGAGATCAAATCGCCATATTCGGCTGTATATTGGTTGGCAATCCAACTGCGGAGGCCTCAGCACGGATCCTGCAAATATTGCAACAACAGGCGGAGCGGAGATCAACTTTGAGGGTGCGGAATGGCCACCGAGCTTTTCGCGTTGTGGGATCGCGTGTTGGCCCAGGGTCGAGGTCGACAGGCGGGGGAGGTGCTAAGCGTGGGCCTCATTAACCTCCAGGAGCATGGCGATGTCCCGGAACTCTGACCCGCATCTCGATGCGTTTGCCGGCGCGCGGGCGGTGATTACCGGCGGTCTCGGCCTTATAGGCTCGGCGATTGCCCGGCGGCTGGTTGCGCTCGGCGCCGAAGTTCTGCTCATCGACAGCATGGTTCCCGAATATGGCGGCAACCTCGCCAACATCGCCGATATACGCGATCAGGTGGCCGTCAACATTGCAGATATTCGTGGCGGATACGCCCTGCCCTATCTTCTCGCTGGCCAGGATTTTGTGTTCAACCTCGCGGCGCAGACCAGTCACCTCGATTCGATGTCGGCTCCGGAAGACGACCTGGCGATCAACTGCACGGCGCAATTGCAGCTGTTGGAAGCGTGCCGGGAGGTGAACCCGGGTGTCGCGCTCGTGCATGCCGGGACCCGCCAGATTTACGGCCGGCCCGAATATCTCCCGGTTGACGAACGGCATCCGCTGCGGCCCGTCGACGTGAACGGGGTCAACAAAATGGCGGGTGAGGCTTATCACCTGCTCTACCGTGACGTTTACGGCATCAGGACGCGCTCGCTGCGGCTGACCAATGTCTACGGGCCCGGAATGCGCATCAAGGATGCCCGCCAGACCTTTCTCGGTATTTGGCTGCGGCGCGTTATCGAGGGGGAGCCCTTCGAAGTGTGGGGTGGCGAGCAGCGCCGCGATCTTCTCTATGTCGACGACGCCGCCGAGGCGTTCCTTTACGCCGGGCTGACGCCGCAGGCCGAGGGGCTGGCGCTCAATGTTGGCGGCGACAACCCGATCAGTCTCGCCGTCCTGGCCGAAGCTGTGGTCGAAGCAAATGGCGGCGGACAGTACGAGATCCGCGAGTTCCCACCGGAGCGCAAGCGCATCGATGTGGGTGATTTCCTGATCGACGATCGCCGCTTCCGGGCCCTGTCCGGGTGGCACCCGCGCATCGGTGTTGCCGAGGGTCTGCGCCATTCCCTCGATTATTACCGCAGTCACCTGGCAAGCTATATTTGACCCCACATGGCCGCTGACCGACCCGCGCTTGCCATCCCGCAGACCGACCCTCGAGCCGGGTATCTCGCACAGCGCACCGCAATCGACGCAGCCATAGCTCGCGTGCTCGACAGCGGCTCATACATCCTCGGCCGGGAAGTCGAGAGTTTCGAAGCCGCCTTTGCGAATTTTCTCGGTGTGGCGCACGCGGTCGGCGTCGCGAGCGGGACGGATGCCATCGAGATCGCATTGCGCGCGTGCGAGATTGGCTCGGGGGATCTGGTCTTCACCGTATCTCATACCGCGGTTGCAACCGTAGCGGCGATCGAGAGGGCCGGTGCGACACCGGTGCTCGTCGATGTAGAGCCGGGTACCTATACGATGGCGTCTCGCGAGCTTGCGCGTGCCCTGGAGACGCCCCCAAGCGGACGTCCGGCCGCGGTCTTGCCAGTACACATCTACGGACAGCCGGCAGAATTGTCCGCCCTTACTGACATCGCGTGTGCATACGGGCTGCGGCTGATCGAGGATTGCGCCCAAAGCCATGGCGCGCTCTATCGCGGCGCAGCAGTCGGGTCTTTTGGCGACCTTGCATGCTTCAGCTTTTACCCGACCAAAAATTTGGGTGCGCTGGGCGACGGCGGCATGGTCGTCACGAATGATTCCGCTCTCGCCACGGCATTGCACGAACTCCGAGAATATGGCTGGCGCGAGCGCTATGTCAGTGCATCCAGAGGCATAAATTCTCGTCTTGATCCGATCCAGGCGGCGATTCTCGGGATAAAGCTCCGGTCCCTGCCGGCCGGCAACGCGCGGCGGCAAGCCATCGCCGACCGTTACGACGCAGGTCTCAGAGGGCTGCCGCTGGTGCTTCCGGCCCGCCGGCCACAAGCTTCGCATGTATTTCATCAATATGTGATCCGGCTTGCCGCGCGCGATCCATTGCGGGAGGCATTACGTGCCGCAGGCATTGGCAGCGGTGTGCACTATCCTGTCCCCGTACACCAACAGCCGGCTTATTCCGGGCGTCTCACATGCGGGCCATCCGGGCTTGGTGTAACGGAGCGCGCCGCACCACAAATTCTGAGCCTGCCAATTTTTCCGGAACTCTCGGACGATGCTGTAGACCGGGTTATTGCGTCAATCCAAGGCTTTTTCGATCGAGCGCCGCTTCAATGCTGATGAAGGAGCAAGACTCCGCTGCCGATCAACGCAATACCCGCCAACTGTGGCCAGCCCAGAGGCTCGCTCCACAGTATATGCGCGAGCACTGCGACGACCGCATAGCTGGCCGCAACCGACGGAAAGGCGATCGAGACGGGAATTCTTTTGAGAGCCAAGATATAGCAAAGGGCGGCGATGATATAGACCGCCAACCCGATTATCGTCAGCGGATTGAGGAACTGCGCAGTGATGGTCGCCGAGGCTTCGGCAGCTGCTTTCAATGCGATCTGTCCGCCGATGCCGAGCATTATCGCTGCCACGAGGCTCGCGTAATAGAGCGACATTATTTTCCCGTGCTCTCGACGAGCCGCACTGACGGGCGTGTCTCGACGACGCGCGCAGAGTGACTGCGATGAATGTCTTTGACGACTGATTGAGGCTTTCCGTTGGCTGTGAGATAGAGGCGGCCTATATACTCGCCGACGATGCCGAGTATCACCAGCTGCACACCCGAGAGCAGCAGGAGCGCTGCCATCAACGAGGCCCAGCCTACCGGCGGCGACGAGGTCAGCGCCTCGGCGATCACCATCGCGCTGGCGACGGCGCCCATGCCGCTCAGCACAAATCCGGTTATCGTGCTGATCCGCAGCGGCATCACCGAAAAATTCACGAACATGCTCAGCCAAAGTCTAAGCAGGCGGCGCATGGTATAATTGCTGCGCCCAGTCGCACGCGGTAAGTGGCGCACGACCAGACTGTCGATGTCATGAGTCGTCTGAAAGATCAGCCCGTCGACATAGGGAAAGGGCCCCTCATAGCGAGTGATCTCGCGAACGACAAAGGCGCTCATGCAGCGGAAACTGGAAAGGTAGAGATCGCTCGGTTTCTCCAGCACGAAATTGGCGACCAGGTTGGCGAAACGGCTCGCCATGTTTCGCCAAATCGCATGCTGCTTCTCATTATAGCAGGTATAGACCACCTCCTTTCCGCTGGCTTGGGCGAAGGCCAGCAGTCGTTCGACCTCCTCCGGCGGGTTCTGCAAGTCGTCGTCCATCGTTATCACATGCGCCCCGCTCGCGTGCCGCAACCCCGCCATGACGGCGTTGTGCTCACCGTAGTTTCGCGCAAGATTGATCAATATAATGGGCACATGGCCGCTCTCGACGAGCGCGCGGCATATTTCGAGACTATCGTCCGGACTGCCATCATTGACGAGTATTATCTCGTGTCCACCTTGGATTGGTAGCTCTTCCAGCGCGCGGACAAGTTCGCCGATACTGCCGGCACCGTTATAGACAGGGATTACGATCGAAAGCGCGAGAGGGTATGCGGCGCCGTTCGAGATTGTGCGCTCTTGGTCAGTCATGTCCGCCTTCCTTCACAGCGATGGCGAGGATCGAGCCACCACAAGGCAATCTCAGGCCGCACTGCAACAGCGCAGCTTCGACCGCCATCGCCGCCCGGCAAGGTATCTCTACCACCCGAGGGAATAATCTGACGTCGCTGGCCGCATGATGAGCATGGCGAACCAGCTTGCGCGTGATAATCATCAGCGGCAGGAGGAGCATGTTCCAATAAGAGATGTACACCGGTCGGAAACCGACCGCCTTCAACAAGCGGCGAACACCCGTTGCGGTGTACCGGCGAGTATTGCTCACTGCCGTGTCGTGTCGCGACAACAGCCAACGATAGGCCGGTAAATTGAGGATGAGCCAGCCGTTTGGCGATAGGGAGCGATGAAAGTGCCGCAGCGCACGATGTTCGTCGACCTGCTCGTGACATAAGACGTCGGCGCTGAAGATCGCGGCAAGAGCAGCATCGGCGAACGGCAAGTCGTTCACCGAGCCCACGCACACGGGCTGCACGCTCTTGGTGGCTGCACGTGCACATGCTCGCAAGTCGAAATCCAGCCCAATCACCGGCTTTTCACAAAACTCCCTCGCCAATCGGGAGAGAAAAGCCCCTGTCCCACAGCCGGCGTCGAGAATGGGAAGATCCAGTTGTTCGAGCGCACACCGCCGGGCAGCCATGAGCAGGTTCGCGTGGGCAGCGGCGAACCACCACATCCGGTCTTCAACCCGGTCAAGCTTGTCGTACTCTGAGGAATTCACTCGATAGCGCTCTGTTCGGGCCCGGAGAGGGAATCCGCTGGTACTGCCGCTCCGCGGGTCGGCCTCGGAGCCGACATCGCCGATGCTTGCCTCGCTGCCCGCCGTTCGGCGACTAGGTCGCGCCGATCCAGCACCAGCGAAAGCAGGGCACCCATCCTTTCGACCCGATAGATTGGCCGGCCCGGCAGGGATCGTTCGCAGTTGTCCTTCGTAAAGGCGATGAAGAAATCGGCCAGGGCGCGGTCGCGGACAAGCCGGAAATTCGGCAGTAAAAAGTACCCCGCCGAGACCGGCGGTCCGCACACCCCGACTGTGAATTCGTGCTCTTCGAAATCGGCGCCGTACTCGCTCCGCAAGTAGTCTTCAAGCCCTTGCACCGCCTCGGCGTAGGAATTGGCCCAATAATCGAGCTTGAATTTGTGCTGAGCTCCCTCGACGCCGCCGACAAAGGCATTGTAGTAGACGTATTGGTCGGGATGCAGCATCGCCATCACTGAAATATGCGCGCAGCCATAAAGGACGAGCATGCCCCAGATCGCTCTTCGGTAGCGGAAGGAGGCCAGCCGCGCGATACACCGATCGGCCACCATCGCTGCTGCAACGGCGATCAGAGGCAGTACGAAGATGAAATGGCGCATGCCATCGAACAGCACCGCCCTGATGGCTATGGCATATGCCACTGGGAACACGATCCCGAGCGCGAGAAGAGAGCTTTTGAGAGCATCCTCCCGGGGCAAGCGAAAACTGCTGCGCCAAAGAGTCACCAAGGCTGCGATCGGCGCGCAAACCAACAGGACAAGAACGATCTCGGGCAGCGCCAAGGCGATGTAAGTTGGGAGATAGGTCCATGGCAGGTCGCTCGCTGGCACAAACTCGCCGTCGAACAACGTGTAAAACGGGAAGGTCTGATGAGAAAAAAAGGCAAGGGCGCGCAGCGGATTCTCGATCGGGTCGGTCTGCGCCCACGGCCAGAACAGCAATGTCACCGGGTACGCGACGCCCGCGACCGGAAAAAAAACTCGCCAGAAATTTGACAGGACCGTGGCGACCAACACGCCGATGCGCTTAGCAGCCAGCGCTCGCCAAACTCCATCCAACACGAGCAGCAGGCCCAAATAGCCGATCAGCAGC
Source organism: Alphaproteobacteria bacterium (assembly GCA_019244535.1). GTDB lineage: Bacteria > Pseudomonadota > Alphaproteobacteria > ATCC43930 > CGMCC-115725 > AP-15. The sequence continues at coordinate 806 of JAFASL010000116.1, read as the reverse complement.
AGCCCGCCGATGCGCACGCCCATTGTCATGCCGATGGCCGTCCCGAGCTTGGCCAGCGTTGCAAGGTCAGGCCGCGGCAGCATCGGCACGATCCGGACCATGTAATAGGTGCTCCACACCATCCCGACGGCGAATGGTATGTCCTTTGGATTATTAAACATCTGCCCGTAGTAGTTCGGGGTCAAAATGAGCAGCAGAGTTGCAACGAGCCCAACGCGAGGGCCTGCCATCGCGCGGCCCAGCTTCCAACAGCCGATCAGCCCGAGGATTCCAACCAGACCGTTCAATAGGTGCCGCGTCTCATAGACGCCGATCGGCGATGCGCGGTTCAGCGCTGCCGCCACCATGTCGAATGCCGCGCCGTAATTATAGAGATCCCGCCAGTGCAGCGCAGTTTTGTCACCGAATAAGGACAAGTAGTAATCGAGAGCGAAATTACCGTACCAATTGTGGACATCCTCATCCCAGGTCACGCCGTAGTCGCGGAAGGTAGCCAGCACCAAGGTGATGGCCGCCAAGACGATACCGAGAGCAAGCCGGTCCCACCATGTGTCCGCGTCCGTCTGCTGAAACAACCGCGGCTGGCTGGCGAGCCTCATCATGAGGAGCGGTTTAACAGCGGGCTCGCTTGTCAAGACAGCCATGCTCCGGTTCGCGGCGGGGTGTCGCCATCCGGTCGCCCCCTGGGTAACGGGGACTGTTTCGGATCACGCTCGCCGCGTGGTGGCTCTGCTGCTTCCCCCTAAGGTCGAGCATCTCAACGTCAGCAGATCCAACTATCAAGCACAAGTCGACGGGTTTACAAA
>JAFASL010000111.1 GCA_019244535.1 Alphaproteobacteria bacterium | reverse complement strand
GAGAAGACAAGCTTGATCTCGCTGACATCGGAGGAGAGGCGGGCGCGGCCACACACCGCCCAATCAAAGCGCCGCCACTGCAATCGCGCACATTCTATCCGCGAGGCTGCCCGGGCCCACTATGCCCGCCATCTCGCAACAAAGGGCCCGCGCGATCGCTCGGGCCCACATCGGTGAAGCAAACTGGAGAGCTCTCCGGCTCTAATCTCCGGCCCTAATCTAAAGCGCCCGCAGCATCGCGTCGGCGCCGGACGACTCGACTTGTCCCGGCTGCTGTTCGACGTTCAGCGATTTAACGACGCCGTTGTCAACCAGCATCGAATACCGCTTGGAGCGGGTGCCGAGACCCATCTTGGAGAGGTCGAGCTCGAGCCCGAGCGCGCGGACGAAATCGCCGCTGCCGTCGGCCAGCATGCGAACCTTGCCCTCCGCCTTCTGCTCCTTGCCCCACGCCGTCATGACAAAGACGTCGTTGACCGCGACGCAGGCGATCTCGTCGACGCCCTTGCCCTTGATGTCGGCCGCCTTGTCGACAAAGCCAGGCAGGTGGCGCTGCGAGCAGGCTGGAGTGAACGCCCCGGGCACCGCGAATAACGCAACCTTTTTGCCTCGGAACAGCTCGTCCGTCGTGATGTCCTTCGGTCCCTCTGGAGTCATCTGCTTGAGCGTCACCGATGGTATCTTGTCGCCAACCTGAATGGTCATTGGAGAATCCCTCGGGTGGTGTTCGGGCAGCGGAGCGATAACACGGGACGTGCCGCCCCGGCAAACCCAACCCGGGCAAACTCAACGAGGCTTCTCGCCCGGTGCTAGTTTTTAGACGCGAACCGGCAACCAAAAGCCCATATGGATGTATAATTTCCGGAAAGTGAAGAACGTGATCGGCGATCGCTGGCGTTGCGAGGAGGGGTTATGTCGTTGACGGGCCAGCTCTTGGTGGCAATGCCGCAGATGTTGGACCCGCGCTTTGCGCGGTCTGTTGTTTATATTTGCGCGCACAGCGGCGAGGCCGGAGCGATGGGCCTCGTCATCAACAAATTGCTCGGGTCGGCGACGATGGGAGAGTTGTTTGCCCAGCTCGATATCCCCCCGACGGGTGGCGTCGGTTCGCGCCCGGTGCACTTCGGCGGTCCCGTTGAGGGCGGTCGTGGCTTTGTTTTGCACTCCGCCGACTACAGTGAGGAGGCGACGCTCGTCGTCGACGACAATATAGCGCTCACCGCGACGCTCGATGTTCTGCGCGCGATCGGGAGGGGCGAAGGCCCGCGGCAGAGCCTTTTTGCGCTTGGCTATGCCGGTTGGGCCCCGGGTCAGCTGGATGCCGAGATCCAGGCCAATGGCTGGCTATCGGTCCCAGCGGATACTGCGATCATCTTCGACCCGGATCACGACCAGAAATGGCAGCGGGCGCTAGCCAAGCTCGGCGTCGATCTGACGATGCTGTCGAGCGAGGCGGGGCACGCCTGAACCCGCCGCCGCGATTTGGCATTACTCCGTCGAGTTGCCGCGATCACCGCGCAGGATCGCAAAAAGCAGATGGTCCTGCCATTTGCCGGCGATGCGGAGGTATTCGCGCGCGTAGCCTTCCTGGTGGAACCCGGTTCTCGCCAGAACCGACCTGCTGGGGATGTTGGTCGGCAGACAGGCAGCTTCGAGCCTGTGCAGCCCAAGGCGCTCGAACGCGAAATCGACAACGAGCGGCAGAGCCGACGTCATATAGCGTTGCCGCGCATAGGGCTCACCTACCCAATAGCCCAGGCTCGCGGTTTCGGAAACGCCGCGGCGGATATTCGACAATCCGACGCCGCCGACCAGGGTCTCGTCCAGCGCAAAGATGAAGAAATTGTACGCCTGGTCGGTGCGCCAATCCTCGGCGTAGCGGGCCACCCGTGCGCGAAAACTCGTGCGGCTCAGCGCATCCGGCGGCCAGCTCGGCTCCCACGGCGACAGGAAATCTCGCGAGCCGGCCCGCAGGCTCGCCCATGCCTCGTAATCGCCGCGCTCAGGCGGGCGCAAAAACACCCTGTCGCCGGTGAGCCGGTACGGGTCGGCGCGGGAGGGGAAGAGTCGCGGAAAGGTTTTGCGTTGCGGCGCCATCTATTCTGGATGTTAAGCGGCGAGGCGCACCTGCAATTTGTCGTATTCCTCTAATCGGCTCAATGGCCCCAGCGCCGCGACAGTTGGGGGCGCCGAACTCCATCGCGCTACGACCCGGCGCACCGCGTTGTTGTCGACCGCCTCGATGCGGCGGACGACTTCGGGCGGGTCAAACGGGGTGCCATAG
>JAFASL010000110.1 GCA_019244535.1 Alphaproteobacteria bacterium | reverse complement strand
TGCGCCGCATTGTGACGCGGCCGAGCGGAGCAAGCTGCTCACTCAGAAACTCGGCAAAGCTGTCGCTGGCAACCATGCTTCTTATTCAAGGAGCGCCCGATCTACATTCACCATCCCTCAGGGTCTTGATGGTCGTTCCATCCGGGACGGGTATAAACGCAAGGATGAGCTCGTCGTCATTCACGGCGTGGCCTTTATGGCCTCTCCCCTTCGTGTCCTCGAGGAACACGATTGCGCCCTGGGTGAACGCTCGCCTCTCTCCGTCGCTGACCTCGACTTCCAGCTCACCCTTCAGAAGCAGTACGAATTGTCGCGCAGGCGCCGGGTGCCAGTCGTGAGCGGTCACAGCAGGTGGAACGACAACGAACTGCGTGTGGATCGAAGCGATAGACGGCGAGGCGCGCATTGGGGGAAGGTGAGCCGCTACCGGGATGAGCGTCAGCGGGATTTCGACGTTCGCGAAGGGGGACTCGCAGCGCGCGTCGGCAAAAATGTGCGTCACCAGCGTGATTTGCGTCTCAACGTCGTCGGAGACGATCTCCTAGCCGACATTCTCCGGGGTTCCCGGGGGTTGTGAGGCCAGCATCGCTCTTTTGGGTATGTTTGCCAACGGTAATCCCGCAATGCGGGCGCAGAATGGGGTGCCCAGCCCGAGCCACCCGAGGCGATCTAGCGCAAAGCCCCGCCGTAACAGTACCGGCGACAGCAGGAGGCCCGCCACTCCGACGCGCAGCGCCGCGATATCGCGCGCGTCGAGGCTCGTCGTAACGGTCAGCCGTGACGACGCGCTAGCTTGCCCAGATCGATACCGCAGCACCGCCGGCCCAGCTCCCTTCAGATAAGCCCACCGCTCCACTGTCGGAACGGGCCCAGTCCTCAGGAACCCTCCGGCGCGGAGCTCGCATCGACGACTTCCAGCGACACGATCTCGTCGGGTTCGCCGCGGTAGATGACGAGGCTCACGGTTTCATTGCCAATAAAGGCGCTGTGCGGCTGCCCTTCGGGGTTCAGCGTGTATCCCCCGGACCTGCGGACCGGCTGCCCCGCCTTTGTCACGCGGCCTCCTTCCAGGTTGAAGACATGCTCATCCGACAACGCCGTCGCGACGATCTTGATCAGCTTCCCCGGCGGCGGCGTGAACTTTGCGAGCCATGCGATGCCGCCGCCCTCGGCCCGCCGATCGCTCAGGATCTTGAGTTGGACGATGTCCTTGCCCTCATAGACCGCCGCCGGCCCGTAGAAAGGGACACCGGGATTCCACGCCGCGCCCTCGATGTCGACATGAGTCGAAGCCATGGTTTCCTCCGTCTGAACAATTGCTCCGCCATGTTAACGCCGCCATACTGACAGGGTTGTGTCAGTATCGAGAGCGGGGAATGCGTCGGGCGGACCGCCTGTTTGACATCATTCAAAAGCTGCGCGCAGCGCCTCACCCGGTAACCGCGGCCGCGCTCGCCGCCGAGCTCGAAGTGACGGTACGCACGGTGTACCGCGACATTGCCGCGTTGCAGGGGAGCCGCGTGCCGATCGAAGGCGCGCCGGGGCTCGGTTATGTGTTGCGCCGCGGCTTTGATCTTCCGCCCCTGATGTTCACGGCCGAAGAAGCCGACGCGATTGGGATCGGGGTGCGCCTATTACGCCGGCTGCGCGATCCGAAACTGCAGCGGGCGGCGGAGAGCGTGCTCGCAAAGGTCACTGCAGTGGTGCCTAAGGCGTTGCAGTCGCAGCTCGCCGCCGCGCCGGTTTATGTTTCGGACGGCAATGCCTCTGCGCCGGGCGGGACCGATCCGTCGAAGCTGCGCAATGCGATCCGCGAGGCTCGCAAAGTAGCGATCACTTATATCGACGAAAACGGCCACCATTCGCGCCGGACCATTCGTCCGGTTGCGATGGCCTATTATGTCGACGTGACCCTGCTCGGCGCCTGGTGCGAGCTGCGCAGCGACTTCCGCAATTTTCGGGTCGACCGCATCCTCGATGCCGAGTTTCTCGATGAGCATTTCCTCGCCGAAGGCGGCAGGCTTCTCGCGCAATGGCTGGCCTTGCCAAAATACCGGCCGGTTGACGTCACCGCCGAGCAGAGACGAGCAGAAACATCGGCCGCTGTCGTGCCTCTGCCCAGGACGGGTGCGCCGCGATCTGCTCGTCGGTCGGCCCCCACTCCTCGACGTGAGCGAGCGCAAAGCCGAGCCGAAGCAACAGGTTGAGATAAGTCCCCAACGTGCGGTGCTGCTTGACGACGCCCTTGGCGAGCCAATCCGTCCTGCGCGGGCCTTCGCAGAGATAGTTGTCCACCGGCCAGGTCTTGCGGCCAGCCGCATCGACCGACCAGCCGGGATTGGCGGGCGCGGTGAAGATCGGATGCTCGGCCGAAAAGACGAGGTGCCCGCCGGGACGGAGAGCGCAATGAACTCTTCCGAGCAGCGCCGGCAAATCGTCGATGTAGTGCAGCGCGAGCGAGCTGTAGGCGAGATCGAACGCGGCTTCGCGCAATTCGAGGCGCTCCAGATCGGCCCGCAGATAGGTGATCGCCGGATCTATAGTGGTGTCGCGGGCGCGCGCCAGCATCTTCTCGGACACGTCGACACCGAGCACCCGCGCCGCCCCTTGCTCACGCGCCCAGCGGCAGAACCAGCCGAACCCGCAGCCGAGATCCACCACCTCGAGACCCCGCATATCGGGAAGAAGAGCCTTTAGCGCGGGCCATTCGGCGGCGCCCTCCAGCCCCTCGACCGACCGGTCCAGCCGGCTGTAGCCAGCGAAAAACTCCGGATTGTCATAGATGTTCTGAGTCACAGGTCGGCGAGTTCGGCGCAGGAGCTAGATTGGGGGCGGCGTAAAGCCGCCGAATTCGCGTTCGACCATTTCGGCGAAGACGATCGTTGTGTGGTCTTGGAGAAAGCCGCCGATGATCTGGACGCCGATCGGCAGGCCGCTGTCGCTACGCCCGATCGGCATCGTCGTCGCCGGCAGGCCGTTCGGGGTCGCGATGCCGGCCCAGGCGAGCTGGTCGAAATAGGGAAACATGTTGCCATCGATATCGAGCTGCCGCGCCCGCTGCGGGGACGAATGATCGTGTCGGAAGGCGACGGTCGGCATCGGCGGGCAAAGCAAGACGTCGACATCCCCGAAGAGCGCCTGCCAGGCCGCCCGCAGGCCGCCGCGGATCCCGCTGGTCCGAATCCATGCCGCGTGGCTCATCGTCTGGCCGCGCAGAAGTGCGGCCTGGAGGCTCAGGTCGTCGGGCGACAGCGCCTGCGCCGCCGCCTCTATGCGCAGCCGATCCTCCGGTGACGTATCGGCCCCGAGAGACGCCGCCAACAGCTCCACATAATTGCGTGTCGTGCGCGCCAGGTCGGGCATTTTCGGGCTGGTGCGGAGGAAAGTGCAGCCGAGCTTCCCGAGGCGATCGGCCAGCCCGTCTAGCGCCGCGCTAACGTTCACTGCAGTCGGGCACAGCGGGTGCTTGTCGATCACGAGGACCCGGAAATCGGCAAGCTTGTCGTGACGCGGCGGCGGCAATGCCAGCTTATAGCCTATGCCGTCCATCAATTCGTCCGGTCCGGCGACAACCGCCAATTCGAGCGCGAGATCGGCGGCGCTACGCGCCATCGGCCCCGTTACGGCGAGATCGCCGCGCCCCGGTATCGCCGGAGTCTGAGGCGGGCCGGAGCCACGCTGCGGCACGAGATCGAGGCTCGGTTTGTGCGAAAATACGCCGCAATAATGCGCCGGCGCGCGGAGCGAGCCGCCGATGTCCGAACCGAGTTCCAATGCAACATAGCCGGCGGCGAGCGCCGCGGCGGCACCGCCCGATGAACCGCCCGGGGTTCGGCTCACGTCCCACGGGTTGTTGGTCGTGCCGTAGATCTCGTTGTAGCTCTGCCAGTCCGTGAGCCCGAGCGGCACATTGGTCTTGCCGATCACAATAGCGCCGGCGGCTTTGAGCCGCTGCACGGTCAATGCATCGGCATCCGGGTGCCAATCCCGAAATTTGGGGTTGCCCCAGGTCGTTGGCAGCCCCGCCACGGCGAACTGCTCCTTCACCGTCATCGGCAATCCGAGCAACGGCCGGCGCTCGCCGCGCGCCAACGCGGCGTCGGCTTCCTTTGCTGCCGCCCGTGCCTGTTCGAAGTCGCGTACGACGACGGCATTGATCTT
>JAFASL010000105.1 GCA_019244535.1 Alphaproteobacteria bacterium | reverse complement strand
GCCAGAAAGCGGAGGAGTACACGGGGCGACCCACACCGGAGCCCCCGAAAACCGTATACGCCGTTGGCTCCATGGAATGGCAGGCCGAACAGCAGGACAAGAGAAAAGCCGAAATCGAGGCGGCTGCCGTGAAGTGAGCCGTTGCTTGTCTCAGACCGGGGCTACCAGTTCGAATCCCACTTCCTCCAGCGAAGAGTCTGCAAACCATCAGTTCCGCTGCGTGGGGATCGACGCCGAGCCGCAGCGCCCCCCGGCTGTCGCAACGACGCTGGAGCTATGCCGGCCAGATATTCAAGGGCGAAAGGCCGGCCGTGCTGCCGCGTCTGCGGCCCAGCTTACGGGTCTCGCTGGCATGCATGCGACCAAGGCTGCGGTCGAAGAAGGTGTCGTGGCGGCGGCGGCGTTGCGCTGCTGTTTGCGAGCAAGGTTCTGGCCGGCCTAAACCCGCTCAACGGCGACCAGAAGGTCGGCATCGAGATCGTCCGCAAGGCCATCCAGTCGCCGGTCCGGCAGATCGCCGAGAATTCCGGGGGTCGAGAGTTGTATCGTCTTCGGCAAGCTGAAAGGGGTGGGGGTCTGCGGATCGGCGGCGGGGACACCGGCCGGCGGCGAGTTCACATTTCTCAGCGCGCACGCTGCGAGAGAGCCATTCCTGATCTGATCGACGCTCAGCACGCCGGCCGCCACCGGTGTGCGGCACAGCAAAAGCGCTGCGGTGAGCCACCGGCCCTGGTCGCGGCGCCTGTCACCTGGACAGACATCGAGGAAGGGGTGCGAGCGGATATGGGAGCCGCCCGAGGAGGAGGAGCGGCGGCAGGCGGGCGAGATAGGCAGCAGCATACGCTCGGAATCGATATCGGCGACCTTGAGCGCGACAACCTCCGGCGCGCGCTGAGATGAGAGTGTGGATAGACCGGCGCCGTATGCGGTTGCGAACGCTGCCTTTTACTTCGGCGCTACTGCCGCGCGCAGGAGGGTCACTTCCTCGACACTGAGCACCACCGGTATCGGCCGGGGATACGGCACGACGGTGGGCCGGCGTGCCAGATCTGGCCGGTCGAGCGTCACCGTGAGAAAGAAGCGCAGGGCCGAGACCGCACCGTTGATGCTCGGCGGCTGCGTGCCGCTCTGGGTCGAGTGCAGTTGGAAGAGACGCAGGTCTTCTGCGGTCGCCGTGTCGGGCGGACCGGCCGATAAAGACCGCAAAGGCTCGGACGTGTCGCACATAGTCGCGGCGCGTGTCCTCCTTGAAGCCGGGCACGGTTATGTCTTCGATCATCCGCGCCCGCAGTGGGCTGACGGGCGGAGGTGAAGTATCGGAGGTCATCAAAACTCTTCTCCCGAGCTGAAGGTTGCTGGACCTTCGATGCTTGGGATCCGGTGCCCCGACCGTCACGCGCTACGGCGCATCACCCCGATAAAATGTGTCGACCGTGAGCTGCGCTCCCCTCCCGCGCGAGCGGGTTTCATCGGGACCTTCGGGACATTCGGGCTCACAGCTCAGCGCACCTTTCTGATCCAAAGAGCGCCGCCAGGATTGTTTTCAAACAGGGGCATCGCATCTGCAACTTCCCGAAAATGTCGCAACCTCATAAGATCGTTAAAGAACACAATCTTGTAATTTAAATTTCCCATCAGGAACGCTCTCAAAATATAATTTTCATTCCACGAGCGATTTTCCTCGAAAAACCAGCTTTCGGGGTACTCGAAAGGATAGAATACGTCATGAAACTGTATCAAAACGCCCGCCGCGAGGCGCGGAAGCACCTCAAAGAGGTGGAAATTAACATCACTGCCGGCTTTTGCTACATGCGTCGAATCAATGAATACGATATCGTTTGGCTCCAGGAGCGAGATTCGCTTGAGGTCAATGTCCTGTGCACGTGATTGGATTATATTAACAGGGTAATGATAGTTTACGATAAGCGCCTCTAAACGCCCGGGGTTCGGATCAATAAAGGTACATTCGACTTCTCCCCCAAAAAACAGCCGATTTATATCTAGAGTAACACATAATGAGAACCCTGAACCAAATTCAATTAGCCGTCTCGGTTTCGCATGCCTCAACATACAAGATAATATGATCGCATCCCCATAACTGTAAAATGGATTGTCATAATAGTATAGGTTGACATCACCTGGTGACTGCTCGAAAGGTAGGTCCTGATTAGAATTTGCTGAATTCTTTGACGAGTTGCAGCTGCTCAGCTTCGTTTAAGTCGATGTCTGAAACCTCTCGAATTCTGTCGAACACCCTCGCTCTGTCTCTTTCAAGCTCACTGAGATCGACGATAGGAGAGTAGAAATGGCCCGGTGGAAACAAAGTGCTGGGACACACCCCATGTCTGTGGATCTCGTACCCTGCCGCGACAAGCCCTTGTTTAAGGAGCGATTTGATACCCATTTTCCTTCTCGATCAAACTCCCGACGGATTTCGAGGGTGGTGGAACGAGGTTGTCCTTTTTTGGCCCGCTGCACAACAGGGTTGAGAAGCGCGCCGGCCGCCTCCTTGGTTACCCTAGTCCTGTCCGCTTTCCACCCGACTCGGCAGGGCCGTTTGAACTTTGTGCCGCCACGGTCCTCTGTCCCAAATCTTTGTCGCAAGCAATGGCCCGCTCGGGCAGCGGGTTGCGGGAGCGGTTGCCAATCGTGCGATCATGGAGGCTTGCGCTTCGGTTTACGAAGCGGAGGTCTTCAGCGCTGAGATACCGCTGGTGCCGCGCAGGTCGGCGGGCGTTCAAAAGATCGCTCTTCTGACCACTGTATTGCGCCGGACGGTCGCGTCGCGCGCGGGGCTGTCCGCCCATCGGCCGCACGCTACATGGGCGCCGGGCGGCTGCGCTCCAACGCCCCTCAAGGCGCAGGGACTTGAGCTGCCGACAGAGGCGCTGAGGGCAGTCGCGGGAATCCCATATAGTGCGGGCGTTCCTCCATTTCTGCCGCTGCTGCCGCTGATCACCGATCGCCACGTCAATGCGTTGACCCTTGCGGGAACCGTTGAAGAGGTCACCGATCAAGTCGTGGCGCTTTTTCGCGCCGGCATAGACGGAACCATCATCAGACCCATCGCGGCGGTACGGTCGAAGAGCGATCCTCGCCTTTGGCTGCCAAGTTTGGTCGCGGGTGACCCTCAGTAGGATGAGTCTTGCTGCTGTTGAGGTTTTTTCCAAAGCAAAGTCGGCAACTGTTCCGATTCCGATCTGATCTGGGCGACGCCGATTCCGATTTGCAGTGGCCGTCGTCTGGAAAAAAAACACGTTCTCGTAGTAGGGGCCTCGCCTGCACCGCCTGCGACGTTTTGCGCCCGCGTTGGCAAAACCGGAATGGGGCAAATTTCCTAAACGCCGGTTCCGGAGGTATCGGAGGCTCAGCCGCGCCGAAAGCGTAGTGCTCGACCGTGCTATTCGCGGTATGATCAGGTAGGCGGGACGGTCCGAAGAGACCCGCAAATAACGGCGACGCCTGACAGCACGTCGATCGATCCGCAACAGATCATTGCTGACCTGCGCCGCGAGCTCGACGAGTGCAGAGCCGAGCGGGATGAGGCGCTGGCTCAGCAGACCGCGACCGCCGAGGTAGTGCAAGCCATAATTCCTCGCTCGGGGATCTCACGCGGGTGTTCGATGCATGCTCCAAAAAGCGCAGCGCCTTTACGTGGCGGACTTCGGCATTCTGCAGGTTCGTGAGAGCGAGCGTTTTCGGTCGGCTGCGCTTCGCGGCGTGCCGGCAGTGTTGGCGGATTTCCTCTCAGCCACGCCGCGCGAGCCGGGGCAGCATACCGCGGTCCGCCGGATGCTCGACGGTGAGGATTTCGTGCATTCGAGGATATGAGAAGGGAGTGAAGGTCCAGAATCTCGTTGAACGCGGATCGACAAGTTTGGTAATCAGCTGACAAGCGGTCGTGGTCCCACCGCCCGGGGGAGTGTTGCGAGTCCTGTTCTTGACGTGCTATGGCGGGCTGGCGACCAGCAGTCGCCACCGCTGCTCCTTGTATCTGGACGCTTTACGCGAAGCCGGGATCGCCGCGGAGGTATGCCAGCTTCTGGTAGACGATTATGTCCGCCGGTTCAACTCCGGACATAGGACAACCTTAGCCGCTGTTCTTCGCACCTTTTTGCGGCGACTGCAAGCGGTGCTGCACAGCCGTTACTACGATCTACTGAGGATCGAACGAGAGGCGCTCTGGATCCCGGCCACGATCGAGCCCGGCCCTCTGACGGCGGCCTGTCTTGCAATGCGACGAGCAGTCTTGCAGGAGATCGGCGGGTCCAATCGTGATCTGCGGGTCGCATTCAACGACGTCGTTTTCTGGCTGCGCCTCCAGCCGCGGCTATCTGATCGTGTGGGCGCGCCCGGCCGAGCTCTATCATCACGAATCCGAGTCACGCGGCCTTCGACCTTGTCTCCGCGCGGCATCGAGAATTTGTTTTGGAAAACGATTCTAGGAAGGCGAAATGGGGCTGGGCGCTGCAGCATGGAGCCGGAACGCGAGTGAGCCCAGTCGCGATGAAGTTTCGCCAAACAACCGGGTTGTGCGAGCAGATGAACCAGGCCCTGTCAGAGTTA
>JAFASL010000097.1 GCA_019244535.1 Alphaproteobacteria bacterium | reverse complement strand
CCTGTCGTTCACGACAAAGCAGGCGCCACCGCAACGATGCTGGCCATCGCTCTGCCGGGATTGATCGGCATAGGCGCGCTTGGTGCCGAAACTGGCGTCTGGTTCACAATCAAGTTGCAGAACCAAGCTGCAGTTGATGCAGCGGCCATTGCGGCGGCCTACGGAGTAATTGCCGGGAAAACCGACGTTAACGGCGAGCTGACCATGGCCGCAGAGGAGGCGGCCAGGCGAAACGGTTACAAGGGAAGCGTTCCGACAGTTGTTACCCCCTACAGTGATGGAGTCATCACCAAGGGCGTAGCCGTTACGCTGCAGCAATCGCAGGGAGCTTTGCTTGCAGCGATGTTTTTATCCAGCGTAACGATCGAGGCCAGAGCAGTGGCAGTCATCGAAGCGCTCGACAATCCCTGTATCCTTGCGCTCGGGACTGGCGGTACAGACGTGGAGATCGGCCTCGACGTGCAGCTCGGGATGAATAATTGCTCGGTTGCTGCGAATTCGATCAGCAGCACTGCGATCGATCTGAGCGGAAGCACGAGCTCGATCATCGCCGCGACCATTGTCACTGCCGGCGAATTGGCCGTAAACGGCACCGCGGTAGACCCAGCCTCACTGCCGCCGGAGATCACGCTCTCCATACCTCCGCTGATCGGCGCACCCCAAATTGCCGACCCGTACGCCAGCATCCTCACCCACGCCTTTCTTACTGCTGGCATACCAAACGCGCGGCGTTGCGGATCGAATATTGTTGGCGGCGTTCAGATTTATCACGGCAACTGCATCATAACCGGCTCGTCTTTGACCCACCCCAAGATAAAGCTGGCGGCCGGCACGCGAATATCCGGCGAGTGGGTTGTCCTAACCGGACAGACTATCGATCTATCGCCCGGGTCCTATTGGGTGACCGGAGACCTCAGCCTGCAGCCCGGCGCAGTTTTCCAATGTTCAGCATGCGACAATGTTGAAGGAGCTGGGGTGACGATTATTCTGACCACGCAAACCGGTAAAGTGGGTGCATTGTCAGTAGCGGGCGATGCGGTGCTGAATCTGAACGCGCCGCATTCGGGGCAGTTCGCGGGGCTCGTTGTCATCCAGGATTCGAACGATTTGCCCTATGGTACGACTTACACCTCTACTCATAGCAGCATCGGCGGCAGTGCCGGTTCGTCATTGAACGGCCTGATCTACTTCCCGAACTCGTCGCTAACTTTTCATGGAAGCCCCGGTTCTTTCGGGCCTAAATGCCTCTTGCTGGTCAGCAGCACCGTTAAAATCGACGCGCCGTCGGGCCTCGACGCTGCGGGATGCGTTGCCGCCGGGCTCACCACACTTCCGGTGATTGGGAAAGTCGCGCTCGCCGAATGAAGGCACTGCTGAAATCCGAAAGATTTTTCTGGGCAACGGCCCGGGTGCAGCTTTACATCTTGCGGACGCATGGCAGCGTGGCTGTAGAGTTCGCGCTGACAGCACCAGCCATCCTATTGCTTGTGTCCGGCGTCATGGATTTTGGCATGCTTGCCACCAAATCCGCCGGCTTGACAGCAGCAACGCGGGTTGGCGCAGAATACGCTCGTGTCCACCCGCAAGACGCGGCCGGTATACGAAATGTTATGCAAGACGCGATGAGCTTCGCACCGGCATTGGTTTTTCCGGCAAGTTTCCCGCGGAGCTGCGAATGCAATGACCAGGCACCCATCTCCTGCAGTGAATCCTGCGCCACCGTCGGCCGCCCTGGACCCAACCGCGTGTTCATCCAGATTACCGGAAATCAGTCGTTCACACCGTTTGTTCCGTGGCCGGGGATCCCCGCGACGATAACGGCTACAACAGAGGTGCGGCTGCAATGAGCGGGCACAACCGGCGTCGCCGCGCAACCGAGGCGGGTTCCGCAGCTGTCGAGGCCGCCTTGATAACGTCGGCGCTGCTTTTTGCCGTCGTCGGCGGCGTCGAATTTGCGCGAGCGTTATGGGTCTACAACACGATGCTGATCTCAGTCGAGCAAGCTGGCCGCTTCGCGATGGTTTACAATCACCGCCCGGCAGCAGCCTGCATGGCTCAGATCCAGGCTTCGCAATGCCCTCCTCTGTCGGATACCCCGCTGGCAAATTGTTCCGCCGGGTATGCCCGGCAGGTGCTGTCGGCTTATCAGGCCCCGCCGATCGAGGTTTCGGTTTCTGTCAACGTCGCGGCCTCGCCACCCACTATAACCATTTGCGCCAGCCGGTCGTTCGATTTTATCGCCCCGCAACTTCTCCGGTATGGACCGTTCGAGCTCACGAGCAGTGTCACGGTCCCGATGATCTAATTATGCGTTGCGGGGCGGGCAATGCCCCGTCGACTCTCGCGGTCAGTCGGAGACAGCAAGATGCTGCGTGTCGATGACGCCCAAACCAGTCGCAGGTGATGGAGCCCCAGCACTTCCGATATTCGCTCCCGCAATTCGGCGACCTTGAACGGCTTGGGGAGGAGCGGAATTCCTGCAATGCCGCCAGAGCGCAACACGTCAGAGTGTCCCGACATCAGCAACACCTTCAACCCGCGTCGAGTGACCCGGGCGCGATCGATAACATTCACGCCGTTCATCCCCGGCATGGCATAATCGACGACAAGAAGATCGAGCAACTGCTCTCGCTGGACGATCCGGAGAGCATCAAAGGGCGTAACTGCCTCCCATACCATGTAGCCGTCATCGCGCAATGCGGTCGCAACAAAGGTCAGCACACCCCAGTCGTCGTCGCAGACAAGGATCCGCGCGCTGCTCCGCTCCAACACACATGGGCCGGGCGAGAGAGCAGTGCCTTTGGAGCCGCGTGCTGCGGCGCGCGGCAGCCACAAATCCACCTTCGTGCCCTCCCCGGAGGCGCTGGCTATCTCAATCGATCCGCCCGATTGCGCTGCAAACCCGTGAACGATCGAAAGTCCCAGGCCGGAGCCCCTGCCCGCCTCCTTGGTCGTAAAGAATGGTTCGAATGCTCGCCGCAGGGTCTCTTTATTCATGCCAACGCCGGTGTCGGTTACCGAGACAACCACGTAGTCGTTGGGCTGGAGATCGGGAGGTAGGTTGCCGTCGGTTCCGTATCGGTTCTCCGCATCGATCCGCAACATTCCGCCGCCCGGCATCGCATCGCGCGCGTTGAGAGCAAGGTTTAAAATGGCAAGCTCGAGTTGGTTGGGGTCTACCCATGCGGGGTGAAGATCGGGGCCAGAGCGTATCAATAGCTCTATCTCGGGCCCAATCGTCTGTTTTAATAAAGCTTCCACAGCACCGAGCACATCGGTAATTTCTACCGACTTCGGATCCAAATGCTGACGGCGTGCAAACGCGAGCAGATGGCGAGTGAGGGCAGCACCACGTTCCGCTGCGATAAGGGCTGTTTGCAACGACGCCGCGATCCGCTGATCGGTGCCGCTGCGCGCTTGTACCATCTCGAGATGCCCGATGACCACGGTCAGCAGGTTATTGAAATCGTGAGCGATGCCCCCGGTTAACTGACCAATGGCTTCCATCTTATGTATTTGCTGCAGCTGGTTTTCGGCGGCCCGCCGCTGCTCGATCTCCAGGCGCAAACGCCGGTTTGCTGCGATTAGCTCTGTCGTCTTTTCGGTCAGATCGAAATTCAACCGTAAGCCAGTGACAAATTCGCGGGTGGAATTGGCCGCGGCGAGCGTCATTGTCACCGCGAAAACGGCCATCATGTCGCCGTGAACGGTCCACCCGTCTAAAAAGAAGCGCGCCGCCATTGGCAGCGTCGCCGGGAAGACATACGCGACAAAGGCGGGCAGATAGTTGGAAAAGGCGACAAGCGAGGCCGCGCACATTCCGCCGATGACAAATCCAACAAAAGTCTGCTCCACCAGGTTGTCAGGCAGTAAAACGGCACTACTGACCCCCCACAATAATCCCGACAGTCCCGAACCGACGGTTGCCGCCGCTGCCCATCGCGCGGCGGATTTGGCAGCCGTCCCATCTCGTCGATAACGGGCCCATCCCAATGCATGCGCACCCGACAGGACGATAGTCAATGCGAGGAATGCCAGCCACCAAGTCTGTCTTTTATAGGATGCCAGCACGATCGCGACCAGGGCGGAGTTGACCACGTTTACGAGCAAAACTGTCGGGATGTGCTGATAGAGAGCCCGCACCTGCGCAGCGAACAATGCGTTTGTAGCGTCTGTTCGGTCCACTTCGCCTCGCTGTGCGCAGGCAGTGCGGCCAACTGTCAACCACTGCCTTGGAACTCGGCAGACTCTTGATCGGTTGTCGCGCGGTTTGCTTAATGTAACTGGCTTATGTCAGGCCAACGTCACGAGCACGTCTGAGAGATGTCAAAAACGCCGCATTTGGATTTGAATTTTCCCCTTCGACGAGGCCGGGTCTAGTCCCGTCAGGATGCATCGCTCGAACCTCCATCAAAAGAGGCAGAAATCCGGCATAACTTGCCACTTTGAAACAATCGGTCGCGAACGAACGTAATTTCGCCATAATTTGTACGATAGTGAC
>JAFASL010000026.1 GCA_019244535.1 Alphaproteobacteria bacterium | reverse complement strand
CGTCGCCGCCTTGAACTCGACCGAGCGACGCAGGGGGAAGCCGGTCATCCGCGTTCGGCCGTGAGGACTCGGAGATGGCGATTTGCTTCGCACAATCGCCGCCTCGGCTCGCATGATACGGTGCCGATCGTGAGAGTCGGCATTGGGCAGTCACCGCGGCCGAGGCGAAGCGTCCGGTTCCAGTTCGGTCAACGGACCTTGGTTGAGGCGCTCGGCAACGGGCAGCATGCGCCGATTCCAGTCATTCCCCCGGAATGCTGCCGAGGAAGGGGGAAACGATTGCTACGTTCATACCTTGCGCCAGCGCTCTCCTGTTCATCAGGAAGAGGTTCCGGCCGATCTTTGTACCGCGGCATGACCACTCGGCAATACGCTCGGCTTGTCTCGAGCTGGGTTGCATTGATTGGCCTCGACCCGCATTTCTTCGGCACGCACTCCCTTCGACGAACTAAAGCGACACTCATCTACCGTCGAACCGGCAACTTACGTGCCGTGCAGCTGCTGTTGGGTCATACGAAAACCGAGAGCACCGTCCGGTATCTCGGTATTGAAGTCGACGATGCCCTCGCTATAGCCGAACAGGTTGACGTCTGAACTACACGGGCAAAGCCGAACTGGCTTTGCCCCTTCTTCACTTTCGCCCTCGTGCCATCTACGGACATTGGGGCGACACCCCCAGGTCTGGCGCGTTCGTCTGCGGCCGAGGAGTACATGCAGTGAGACGGAATCGCCAGCGGAATGGACGGGCTTCGAATCCTGGCCACCTTAGCAGAAGGGGAGGAGGGCGACTGTGGCGGGCGATCTCTTATAACCTGAGCGATATTGGACCGCTGACGAACGGACTGCCTCGAAGATAAAATCGCAGGCGGCTGTCCGCATCCCGCGCGATGCCGATCCTGATGCTCTGCCCGATTTCGCCGGGGTCGTGGTCACAGCGTCCGAGCCACAGAGGGCCTTCTCGGCTAAGATCGAGCCCATCGAACCGGCGATCAACCCGCAATGCGGCGGTGAGCCTCCCGGGTCCTCGCGCCAAATCGCGTAATCGTGTGATGTTTCGATTTCGCTGCATGATCGGGATGCCGTCGCGCGGCTCAAGCGCCCTGATGAGGACACCAGCCCCAATCCCTGCGGTCTCACTCGAAACGTTCAGCATGTATGCCGTGCCGTATGCAAGGTAAACATAGGCGTGCCCGCGCTCGAGAAAGAGAGATCGATTGCGCGGCGTCATCCCGCGGTAGGCGTGCCCCGCGGCGTCGCCGACGACATACGCCTCAGTCTCGACGATACGGCCGCTGGCGATCCCTTCGGGCAACTCCCGCGCCAATATCTTGCCGATGAGATAGCGGGCGAGAGCGGCCGTATCGATTGGCAGCTCCGTGCGAGCGAGCGGCGGATAACCATCCCTTTGGCGGTCTCGTTTCAGGGCATTTGCTCGACCCATCGCGCGCGTGAAGCCCCCGGCTCGAACGGGTCGCCGAAATACTGGGTCTCGCGGGCCACCTTCCCGTCTCTGAACTCCATGAGGCTCACCGTGTAAGACGGCCGCTCGTCATAGGTCAGGATATATTCGGTGACCCAGAGATCGCCCGCGCCGATGATCCGCCGCACCGTGAAGCGTTTCCGGTTTGGCTGCGCGGCGCGAGACGCCTGAATGTTGCGCCGGCCGCGGATGCGCTCGCCCGATTGCGGGTACTCGAGCACCGCATCCTCTCGGTAAATGTCGTGCTCAGCCTCAAAATCGTTTGTGTCGGACGCAGCCCAGTGGCGATCCAGGGCCGCTCTGATGTCGTGATCTTCCATTTCGATCTTCCCGCCCTAACGCTGCGTCACTGGCTTGAGCTCCCCTAGGATAGTCGGCAGCAGCTCGCTGACGGTCGGATGAATGTGCATTGCGCGCTGCATGACCGTGTACGGGGCTTTGGCATACATCAGATCGAGGATCGCGTGGACAGCCTCGTCGCATCCTGTACCGAGCAATGAGGCGCCGAGGATCTCGTTGCTGTCGCCATCGACAAGAATGCGCATAAAGCCTTGCGTCTCGCCCTTTTCGACGGCGCGGGCGACGCGCGTCATCGGCCGCTCGCCGGCCAATACCCGCCGCCCACTGTTGCGCGCCTCGGCCAAACTCATGCCGACGCGGCCCAATGGGGGGTCGGTGTAAAGGGCATAGGCGGTAATACGCTGGCTGACCCGGCGCGGATCGTGGTCGAGCAAATTCGCGGCGACGATCTCGAAATCATTGTACGCGGTGTGAGTGAAGGCTCCCTTGCCGTTGCAGTCGCCGAGGGCCCAGATGCCGGGTGCCGTGGTTTGCAATTGGTCGTCGACGACGATGTAGCCACGCTCGTCGCAGCGCACCTCGGCTTTGCCGAGATCGAGATCGTCGGTGTTCGGCCGGCGGCCGACTGCCAGCAACAGATGCGAGCCAGTGACTTCCGGGGCGCCGTCGGTGCAATCGACCTTGGCGACGATCTCCTTGCCGCGCTTGTCGAGGCTGATGCATTCGGCATCCAGCCTGACCTCGACGCCCTCGCGCTCGACAATGTCTTTGACCGCCGCCGACACATCCTCGTCCTCATGGCGAACCAGCCGCGGCGCCATTTCGATGATCGTTACCTGGCTGCCAAAGCGGCGGTACATCTGGCCGAATTCGAGGCCGATATAGCTGCCGCCGACAATGATCAGATGGCGCGGCAGAAAATCGACGTCCATCATCGACGAATTCGTCAGGTAGGGAACTTCGTTGATGCCGGGCATTGGCGGCACCAG
Organism: Alphaproteobacteria bacterium; assembly: GCA_019244535.1. Taxonomy (GTDB): domain Bacteria; phylum Pseudomonadota; class Alphaproteobacteria; order ATCC43930; family CGMCC-115725; genus AP-15. The sequence goes on along the minus strand of JAFASL010000026.1, from coordinate 2,146 downwards.
CGCCCGGCCGCCGACATTGATAAATACCCGTTCAGCCCGCAGCCGCTCGCCGGAGACTTCCACCGCCTGCGGCGACGCGAACCTGGCATGGCCGTGATAGAGCGTGATGTTCGCAGCGTTTTCGAGGGCCGCGATAAGCCCGTTTCGTGACGTCGCCACAATCGCATCCTTGCGCGCTTTAACCCGCCGCATGTCGACGCCGATATCGCCCCCGATCACCACGCCATACTCCACGGCGCGCCGCGCGGTCCGGGCCGCGTAAGCGCTCGCCACCAAGGCCTTGGTCGGGGTGCAGCCGGTATTGACACAAGTGCCGCCGACAAGATGGCGCTCGACGACCGCCACCTTCATCCCGGCGCCGGCCAGGCGGAATGCCAAAGACGGTCCGGCCTGGCCGGTGCCGATGATGATCGCGTCGAAATCGGGCATGAAAAGGCCGTCCAGCAGTTGGAGGAGTCATTATAAATACCTTCTGTCGGGAGTCGCGGAACGGATGTTCTGGAAATGACCAATCCCGGCAAGGCGCCCGCAGGCAAAAGATGTAGATTTCGGCGGGAAACACCCAAGCCCTGCAAAAGACATTTCGAGTGTGAACTACCTCACACTTACGGATCGATTCGATCCTTAAATTAACCCCACGTGATCTGGCGCATGTCCGAGGCATGATATGCGATCTCTTTCATCTACAACCTTGCCGTCAGGCATCCTGGACGCTCACCGCGGTCGGCCGAGTTACGAAGTAAGAGTCCGCGGGCCCGGTGTAGGCCCCGGTCCCTGGCCCTGGCCTGGAATAGATTTTCTATGGGGCTCCCCCAATATCCCCAACCCTATACCGTTCGCAAAACCTCTGGTTTTGCATATTCGCAACGACCTATTTGGGGACGACGTAACCTTCGGAACACTAGTCGGCCCACTGACCGGCGGTACCCAAACGCAAATAGGAGTCCTTCAACCTGGCGACTGCGTCTCGATACAAGTTTCGAACATATCGGGCGTCTATGCCACCTGCGCGGCCGGGCTCGAGTCTGTCGTCGCTTGTATCATCACGGACTGACCCATCTCTGAAGGAGTACCGTCATGCCGGACACTGTACGGGTTCCAGAGCCCGCTGCTACCAGTTCGTCGAAATTCGCACTTCCAGCGAAAAATGTACAGGTTCGAGCGCCCGCCGCCGCCACGGCGTCGCAACTGCCACTCCCAGCGAAGGTCGTTTCATTGCACGTGAGGCCATTCTTCGCCTCACATCTTTGCTTTGAGACGGATGGAATCCTGGGGAATTTGAATCTGACCCTCAACCCAAACGGGGGCCTGCTTGGCGCAACCGTGCCCGCCTTTGACTTCGACCTTTTCTATGCAATCCTCGGCTCCAGGCCGACATTGCCCGCAACCGGAAGTATCACGTTCACGACGAATCCCGCAGCCAACACTACGATCGTTTTGAATGGCACTACGTGGACTTTCGTCAGCTCACTCACGACAGGTAATCAACTTCTCATCGGCGCTACACTTGATGTGACACTCGCGTCTGCCGTGAAGACGCTTCAGGCGTCGAACGACGCGAATACAAAAGAGTTTGTTTATGCCGCGACTGCGACCGTCCTTGTTCTGACGGCGGCGACGGGCGGCTCAGGTGGCAATGCATTAAAGATTTCTACAACGGTTGCGGGAGCTACAGCGTCCGCATCAACTTTGTCGGGAGGCGATCTTCTCGTCTGCTGTATGACTTTTTGAAGATCCAAGCTGACGTTGCACCATTTACATTAGCCACGCTAAGGGCAGAGCCCAAGAAGGCAGCCCTTGAGAAGGCGATTAGCATGCGCCAGAACGCATACTTCGCGAAGTACGCGCATCAGGATACTATCATCTCCTTCGCGAAACAGTTCTATTTCAACCCGCCCGACTTCGGTCTGAACGAGCCTGCAAACTCATGGTCTAAGTTAGCTAGATTGGACAATCTTGGCGACATCAACGAAAGCCGGTGGACTGCGCTTAATGGAGCCTACGCCAGCGTTGGGCGGCAAGATGGGTCTCCGGGAGTTGTTGACGATATAATCTCGAAGTTAACATCGGACACCACCGGTTATGGATACGCGGCGAGCAGCGAGTCAGATGAAACTATAACAATCGGTAAAGATCCAAACGCCAA
>JAFASL010000531.1 GCA_019244535.1 Alphaproteobacteria bacterium | reverse complement strand
GTTGCAGGTCACCAACCCGGAACCGCGCGATCCGCTTTTCGCGACGATCATCAAGGCGGCGGCGCAGGTCGGCATCCGGCACAACCCGGATTACAACGGCGCCAGCCAGGCAGGGATCGCGATGAGTCAGGCGACGATCGCCGGCGGTCGCCGTATGAGCACGGCGCGCTGCTATCTCGATCCGGTCCGCACCCGCCGGAACCTGCATATTGAAACCGAGGCTTTAACCGAGAAGCTGGTGCTCGACGGGAAGCGCTGCACTGGCGTCCGCTATTCCGTCGCCGGCGAGCTACGCGAGGCTTGGGCGGGGGGCGCGGTCGTGGTCAGCGCTGGCGCGTTCAACTCACCGCAATTGCTGGAGCTATCCGGCATCGGCCAGCCTGAACGCCTGTGTAATCTCGGCATTGACGTGCGCCATGAGCTGCCCGGCGTCGGCGAGAACTTGCGCGACCATTACGTTCCGCGCACCCGCTGGCTGGTCGGCAAAAAAGGCATCACCTTCAACGATCGGGGGCGCGGCCTCGGCTTGGCGCACCAGGTGCTGCGTTACGCGCTGTTCCGGCAGGGTATGCTGGCGATGACGGGGGCCCCGATCCGCGCGTTCGTGTGCTCGCGCGAGGGCTTGGAGGCACCGGACCTGATGCTGGGTTGGATCCCGATGTTGACCGAACCCAGCCCGCGAGGCCCGAGGATATCGCGCCAGTCGGGTCTGACCCTTTATGCCCACCCAATGCGACCGGAGAGCAAGGGACACGTTCATATCACCGTGGCTGATGCGCGCCGACCGCCGGCAATCAACTTCAATTTTCTGTCGTCGCCGCCCGACGCGGAGCTGACGGTGCGCGCCGTCCGCATTGCCCGCGAAATCATGACTGCTCCCGCCATGACCCCTTTTCAGATGAGCGAAGTCGCGCCGGGAGCCAATCGGACCACCGATGAGGAAATCCTGGACTGGGTGAAGCAAGCGGCAGAAACGACCTACCATCCCGTGGGTACTTGCAAGATGGGATCCGACCCGATGGCAGTTGTCGATGCCCAGCTTCGCGTGCATGGCATTGCGGGCCTGCGGGTTGCCGACGCCTCGATCATGCCGACGCTGACATCGGGCAATACCAATGCGCCGTCGATTATGATCGGTGAAAAGGCGGCAGACATGGTGCTGGATACAGCAACCTAACAGCCATCGCGCATAGCGTCCCCGAGCGCGTACCGTTCCCCTTTTCGCTCATTGCCTAGACCGGAGACCGTCATCGCGGGAGCTATGCTGAGCTGACGATCCACGGAACGAAGTTAGCTCGCTGCTCTCCGAAATCTTCGAACCCCTAAACGGCCCCGGAAGATCGCTGGCAGTCGTTTAATAGTGGACCGTACGTGCAAAATGCAGAGCGTAGAGGCCGACAGGAACAACGTCCATCAACATCGCCCCCGCCAACAGCGCGCGGGCGACGCCGCCACGAAGCAGGAGGAAGGTTACTCCCTCAATCACCATGAAGACCGGACCAAGGACCATGCGCGGAATGGCGCCAAAGGCGAGGAACAGGCCAAACAGTTGCGCCGCGGCCTGAGGCATGTTCTGGAGGCTGGGTCCCCCCGGCGGCGCCGTCAACGCCATGATGGTCACCGCGAGCCAACTCACCGGCCCCATCGCGGCGATGAGCAGCTCGGCGGTCAGCAGGGTGCGCGGCGCCGTCGCGACCAACAGTTTCAGCAAGAACCACGTCGGCGCGAGGCTGAAAAATCCGGTCACGAATATGAACAGGATCATATCGCCGAAAGCGACCATCCCCGGTGAACCCTGCGCGACGTCGTCGGGCATGAACGCCTCATTCACGGCGGCGGCGGCAAAGCCGACAGCGGCCGAGAGAACGTAGCCGATGGCGATCATGGCCAGTTTCTTCGAATTGCTCACGTGCTATCTCTGCCCGCGGCCAAAATCGGAACTCGCTCCCAAGCAGTGATGGAGATGATCTCAGCCCAGATAAGTTATGGCGCACCGTTTAGCACGAGCGGTGTAAACGACTGCTTACGGCGCTATGCAGCCA
>JAFASL010000857.1 GCA_019244535.1 Alphaproteobacteria bacterium | reverse complement strand
ATCTCGCGGGCCTTTTCGCGATTGGCCGACACGTCCGGTCCGTAGCCGGGCAGCTGTTGAAGCATGTCGGCCGGCATGCCCCATTGGCCTGCGGGTGGCGGCTGCATGGCCGCGGCGCGGAACCCTTTTCCCTCGGTCAGGATGTCGATAAACGCCTGCCGGTCGATCGCCAGCGACATCGCCCGGCGCAGCTCGGAATTGTCGAAGGGCGGCTTCTGCCGGTTTATTATCAGATTGGTGCTGACGCTCCCCGGGGGCAATTCACACACGGCATCGGGTCGCTGCTTCTGCAGGTCATGCGTCAGCGGGATGGTCAATGTGCCGGCAAAGGTCAGTTCGTACTTGCCGGCGACAAAGGCGAGGATCGCGGTCGAACGGTTGTGCAGGAGTGTGTATTCGATCGCATCGAGATAGGGCCGACCCGGCTTCCAGTAATCCGGGTTCCGCACGAGTTTAATGAACTCGTTGGGTTTGAACTCTACGAATTTGAACGGGCCCGTGCCGATCGGGTGCTGGCGCATCTGCGCCGGCGAAACATGGCATGGGTAGACCGGCGACATGCCGGTGGCGAGCAGCGCGAGAAACGCCGGCTGCGGCCGCTTCAGCACAAAGGCGACCTCGTGGTCGCCATTGGGGACCACCTCGGAGAGATTGTTGTACCAGGATTTGCGCGGGTTGACGCGCAACCGCTCGGCGCTCTTCCCCTGGATCAGGTCCCAAGTGCATTTGACGTCGGCGGCGGTGAACGGCTTGCCGTCGTGCCACTTTACCCCGTCGCGCAGGTGAAAGACGAGCTTTGTGCCATCCTCGTCCCAGGCCCAGTCGGTGGCCAGTTCGGGCACGATGTCGGAGAGGCTGTTCTGCGCGATGTGCTGATCGAACAGGACGAGATTGTTGAATACCGCCATCATCGGGCGCTCGGCGACGACGGTTGTTTCCTCGTGGATCGACATGCTGGCCGGGCTGTCGTTTATGTACTGCCGAAGCACGCCGCCCTGCTTCTGGGCCGATGCCGAGACCGGCGCGAGGATTGCGGAAAGCAGCCCCGCTGCCGCACTGAGCGCCCACAGTGCTCGTTTCATTCTGCTCCTCCCCTTTTGCCGGGTCGCCTCACCCCGGAGCTTGGGAAGGCTAACACTTGTCGAATAGGAGGGACAGCGGCCCCATTCGACCGAACATGATCGGCGGCAGCGCGATTGCCCGCGCTCCGGAAATTTGCGTTTGACAGAGCCCCGAAAATTAAGCAAGTCTAGCCTTGCTATATTGCGGGAAAAGGGCAACGTGAAGACGGCGGGCGACGCCATTCTGTTCCAGTTGAAAAGCCTCGGTGAGGCGCAAGCCGAGACCCTCGCACGGCGGCTCGGGATTAGCGTGCAGGCGGTGCGGCAGCGGCTCGAGCGCCTCTTTGCCGAGAACCTCGTCGCATATTCCGACCGCGCGCATGGCCGGGGCAGGCCGCGGCGGCTATGGTCGCTGGCGACGGGCGCGGGGTCGCTGTTTCCCGACACACATGCGCAGCTCACCGTCGATCTGATCGGCACGATCCGCAGTGAACTCGGCGAGACCGGATTGGCGCGGCTGCTGGAGCGGCGCCGGGAGCAGATCACCGCTGCCTATAGCAAGCGGTTCGCCCGTGAGCCGGATATTGCGAGGAAACTGACGGCGCTGGCCGATATGCGTTCGGCCGAGGGTTACATGGCGCGAGTCGAAAGGCTTGGCGAGGAGGGGTTTCTGCTCGTCGAAGATCATTGCCCGATCTGCGCCGCGGCAACGGCCTGCCAGGGCTTCTGCAGCATCGAGCTGGCGATATTCCAGAACCTTCTCGGGCCCGGCTGGCGCATCGAACGTCAGGACCACCTCCTGACTGGCGCGCGCCGCTGCAGCTACCGGATCACCCCGCAGCCTGATGTTTCAGATCAGTGAGATGATGCAATCCATGTCTCGCCATGCCCGGCCTTGAGCCGGACATCCACGCAAACCGGCATCACCCGTGCCGCATGTTGTAGATGGCCGGGTCAAGCCCGACCATGACGTGACTGTTTTGGCAGGAGGACCAGATGCTTACCGCGACTGGGTTGAAACGCAACGAGCTCGCCAGCAACGGCAAGAGGCTCATGCGGCACGACGGCAGGCAAGTGCTAATCGTCGCGCAGGACGGCCGACTGTTCGCGATCGCCAACCGCTGCCCACACGAGGGCTACCCATTGAGCGAAGGCACGATCGGGCCGGGATGCGTGCTGACCTGCAACTGGCACAATTGGAAATTCGATCTGGCGAGCGGCGCGGCGCTCGTCGGCCGCGACCCGGTCCGCACCTACGAGGTCACGGAGCGAGGCGGCGAGATCTTCATCGATTTCAGTCATCCTCCGGCCGAGGCGCGCCGCGCCCGGGCATTGCGCGGCATCGAGGCCGCGATCCTCGATAATGACCGGGCACGCATGGCGCGCGAGGTCGCGCGTCTGGAGCGCGCCGGCTCCGATGCGCGCGACGCGCTGGCACATGCGTTCCGGTTCTGCGGCGGTCGGCTCGAAGACGGCATGACGCATGCCCATGCCGCCGCGGCGGATTGGTTGCTCCTCGCAGAGCGCGCCGAGACTCAAGCTGAGCGGCTCGCCGCCGAGCTCGAACCCCTCGGCCATATAGCGTGGGACACCGAAGGTGCGGATGAATTTCCTTACCCCGAAACCGCGGCGGAATGGAACGCAGCCGGCTTCGTCGCCGCCGTCGAGGCGGAAGACGAGGCATCCGCGATCGCGCATATCCGGGGCGGTTTGGTGCAAGGCCTGCCTTACGCATCACTGCGTGCCGCAATCGGGGAGGCGGCGCTTGCCCACTATGCCGCCTTTGGTCATTGCGCGATCTACACGTTGAAGGCTGGTCAGCTGATCGAAAGGCTGGGCCAGGAGATTGCCGAGCCCGTACTCTTCGCGCTGACGCGCATGCTGGTGCGGGCGAGGCGCGAGGAACGCCTGCCCGAGTTCCGCGGCTATGCAAAAGCATTGACCGAATGGGACGGGTCCGGCAATACGTCGACGCGCGCGTCCGATTTCATCGGCCTTGGGATCGATGGCGCACTGCGACGGACCCTGGCCTCCTCGGGCCGGCCGGCACGGGAGCTTTACGACGCGTTGCTCGGCGCCGCCTTGTTCAACCTCTTACACTTCGACACCGTATTCGAGCGCGCCACAGACAATGCGATTGCCGACAATGTCGGCTGGCTCGATTTCACGCACGCGCTGACCTTTGCGAATGCATGCCGTCACATCTGTGAGGAGCGGCCGGATCTATGGCCGCGCGCGTCATTGCAATTGGCGCTGTTCATCGGGCGCAACCGGAAGTACGTGCGCTGCAGCGAGGATCTGGCGCAATGGAATATAGATAATCGCCGAGCATTCCTCGCCGACGCGACAAAGGCGCTCTATGACCACGGCATTCCGGAACCCATAATCGCGTGTCATCGGCTAAAGGTACTGATCGCATTGGAAGACGAGTTGCGCGCCGCGCCCGACGCGGCCTGGGCTGAGATCGCTTGTGCCGCCGTCAACCGGTATCTTCACACGCCGATGAAACGTCATCACGGCTTGCGCACTGCGGCGCAGGCGCTCGACTTCGTCGCGGCGGAGGGCTAGAGGTAGATTTGCGGCGCTAGAGCAAATCGGCGACCGCGTTCCAGTAGCGTCGCATCGCGGCGATGTGATCGGCGAGAGAGCGGCCGTCGATGCGGTGGAGGTGGCCGCTCGCGTAGTAATTGGCCAAAGTCAGGTGCGTGACGCCGATCGATTTCCAGAAGCGTACCTGCTCGCGCCAGTCGGCCTCGTTGCCGGACCCGGCCGAGACCCGAGTATCGATGCCGATCGTGTTCGGATCGCGGCCGGCCTCCTCGGTGTAGCGAAACAGGGTCGCAAACGCGGTCTTCGCTTCGTCGCTCGGAGGGTAGGCGAGCGGCATCCAGCCGTCGCCCCATTTGGCGCAGCGCCGCAACGTCACATCGGCGTGACCGCCATACCACAGCGGGATCTTACGCCCAGTCGGCAGCGGGTTGATCCCGGCATCCTCGATCGTGTGCCAGCGGCCCTTAAAATTCACGTGCGGCTCTGCCCACAGCGCCCGCATCACTTCGACCTGTTCTTCCGAGCGGCGGCCGCGGTTATGGAAATTCTCGTTGAGTCCGATGAATTCGATCTCATTCCAGCCGACCCCGATCCCGAGCCGGAACCGGCCTTCCGATAGGACATCGAGACAGGCCGCCTGCTTGGCGACGAGCACGGTCTGGCGCTGCGCGAGGATCAGCACTTGCGTCGAAAAATCGGGAATCTTTGTGCAGCCGGCGAGAAAGCCGAACAGCACAAAGGGGTCATGGTAGAGGTCGGTCGACCGGGCGCGCGGCTGCGTCCAGCCAGGCCGGCTCGCGACATTGGCGCCGAGCACATGGTCGGGCGCCGCGATGCCATGGTATCCGATCTCCTCCGCCGCTTGGACAAACTCCCGCAAGGCCGCCGGTTCGCCGCCGATATCGACAATTGGAAGGGCCACACCGAGCTTCATCCACCGCTCCTTCGCTAGTGCCTATTCGTTCAACCAAAGGTCTTCGAAGCGCCAGCCATTGTACTGGCTGTTGACCATGATCGTCAGGCCTTTGACCTTGGGCTGCCAGCAGGTGGCGGCGCG
>JAFASL010000599.1 GCA_019244535.1 Alphaproteobacteria bacterium | reverse complement strand
TGGCCTTCAAGGTTTCGGCGGTGCCGTTCCACATGTGGACACCCGATGTCTATGAGGGTGCGCCCACCCCGGTCAGCATGTTTTTTGCGCTCGCCCCCAAGATGGCAGCGCTCGGGCTGTTCATCCGTTTTATGATTGCGCCGTTTGGGCCGCTGGTGGGCGAGTGGCGCCAGATCATCGTTTTCCTCTCGATTGCGTCGATGGTGTTCGGTGCCGTTGCCGCGATCGCCCAGCCCAACATCAAGAGGCTGATGGCCTACAGTTCGATTGGCCACGTCGGCTATTTGCTGATCGGGCTCGCTGCGGGCACGACGGAGGGAATCCGCGGCACGCTTGTCTATCTGGCAATCTATCTGTTCATGAATGTTGGCGCTTGGGCAGTGATTTTGTGCATGCGCCGACAGGGGCGGATGCTCGAAGAGATTGCGGACCTGGCGGGGCTGTCGCGGACCCACCCGGCCTTAGCGCTGGCATTCGGGATCTTTTTGTTCTCTCTGGCCGGGGTCCCGCCGGCGGCCGGGTTCTTTGCGAAGCTTTACATCTTCTTCGCGGCGATCGATGCAAAACTGGCCGGGCTGGCGGTAATTGGCGTGCTGGCCAGCGTTGTTTCAGCGTTTTATTATCTGCGGATCGTCAAGGTCATGTATTTCGACGAACCCGCAGGCGCGTTCGACCGCCCGCTCACCGCTGAGCTCAAGGGCGTGCTGTTCGTCACAGCGATCGTCACGCTCTTCTTCATCTTGGTTCCAGGTCCGATCGTCGGCGGCGCCGAAGCCGCCGCGACGGCACTATTTGCTCCATGACCTGTTTCCAGCCAAGGCTCCCGCTAGGTTATCGGCTGGTTTTTTACCACTCGATCGGCAGCACCAATGAGGAGGCGGCGCGCTTGGCCCGGGCTGGGGCGCCAGCTGGGACGCTTTTGTGGGCGCTCGAGCAGACCGCCGGCCGGGGCCGGCGCGGCCGCACTTGGGTGTCGCCGCCGGGCAATCTCTACTCCTCGCTGATTTTGCGCCCGGAGTGCCCAGCGAGCCGCGCGTGCCAACTCGGTTTCGTCGCCGCCCTGGCGATCGGTGGGGCGGTCGGAGCGATCTGCCCCGGACTTGGCGCTTCCTACAAATGGCCCAACGATGTTTTGATCAACGGCCGCAAGGTGGCGGGCATTCTGCTCGAATCCGAGATGATCTTGCACGGCAAGCCGAGCTTTGTCGTCGTCGGTGTCGGCGTCAATTTGAGGGTAGCGCCGGATGACACGGAATTCCCGGCGACTTCGATAAAGGACGAGGGTGGGGGCGACCTTGAACCCGGGGCGATGCTGGAGGAGTTTGCCGGCCATTTCCATAAATGGGAAATCTGCTGGCAGATCGAAGGCTTCGCGGCGGTCCGTGCGGCCTGGTTAGCACAAGCTGCCATCTCAAGTGGCTTGCCTATCCAGGTGCGGCTGGGCACTTCCTCGTTGCATGGGCGGTTCATTGATCTGAATGAAGAAGGAGCTCTGCTGCTGGATGCCGCAGGCGAGCGCCGGCAAATAGCCGCCGGCGAGGTGTTTCCGGTGAGCGGCTGACGCGGCCAGATGCTCCTCGCGATCAACGCCAACAACACCAACACGGTATTCGCGGTCTGGGATCGCGCCGAATTAAAGGGAAGCTGGCGGACGGCGACCGAGGGCAAGCGCACGGCGGATGAATACGTCGTCTGGCTCGATCACCTATTATCGCTGGAAGGCTTGGCACGCGGCGACGTCGATGGTGCGGTGATCGCCAGCGTCGTGCCCGACGTCAATTTTAATCTCGTCACCTTGTGTCGCCGATATTGCCGCACGGATCCGCTCGTGGTCGGCGAGAAGGGGGTGGCGGTGGGAGCCAACGCGCTCGTAGACCGGCCGGCCGAAGTCGGCGCCGACCGTCTCGTCAACACCGTCGCAGCGCACGATCGTTACCAGGGGCCGCTGATCGTGGTCGATTTCGGCACCGCCACAACCTTCGACGTCGTCGACCGAGACGGCAATTATTGCGGCGGCGTGATCGCTCCGGGGATCAACCTGTCATTGCATGCGTTGGAGATGGCGGCGGCGAAGCTGCCGAGCGTCCGCATCCGGCGCACAGAGCGCGTTATCGGCAAGGACACGGTCAGCTGCATGCAGTCCGGCATTTATTGGGGCTATATCGGACTGGTCGAAGGCTTGGTGAAGCGCATCCAAGCCGAGCGCGGCGAGCGGATGTGCGTCATCGCCACCGGTGGGCTTTCTCCGCTGTTTTCCGGGGCGACCGAGATCATAGATCATGTCGATCCGGATCTCAATTTATGGGGGCTGCACCTGATCTACTGCCTCAATCACAACAAATGAACCATCCGCCTCTGCAGTCGGGGGCCCGGCCGGATTATCGCGAAGCGAATGCTCTCTATTTCGTCCCACTTGGCGGTGCGGGCGAGATCGGGATGAACCTCAATGTTTATGGCTATCAGGGGGAGTGGCTCATCATCGATTGCGGCGTCACCTTTGGTGATGATTCCCAGCCCGGGCTCGAGGTTGTCATGCCCGATCCCGGCTTTATCGTCGAACGCCGCGATCGCCTGCTCGGCATCGTGGCTACTCATGCGCATGAAGATCACATCGGGGCCATTCCCTTCCTCTGGGCCCAGCTGCGGTGCCCCGTTTGGGCGACCCCGTTCACCGCGTCCTTTTTGCGCGCCAAATTGGCCGAAACCGGTTTCGCCGATCAGGTCAAGATCAATATCGTACCGTTGGCAGGCCGGTTCACGATCGGACCCTTCGACCTCGAACTGATCACGCTCACTCACTCGATCCCGGAGCCCAACGCCGTCGCGCTGCGCACACCTGTCGGGACGGTATTGCATACCGGCGATTGGAAATTTGACCCCGACCCGCTGATCGGCCCGCCGGCGGACGAGGCCGCCCTGAATCGGCTAGGGGACGAAGGGGTCCTTGCGCTGATTGGAGATTCGACGAATGCCCTACGGGCCGGCACCTCCGGGTCCGAGGCGGAGCTGCGCCGCTCACTGACCGACCTGATCGGCCGCTACGATGCGCGCGTCGCGGTCGCTTGTTTCGCCTCGAACGTCGCCCGCCTCGAAACGATCGGGCACGCGGCCGCGGCGCATGGCCGGGAGGTGGCGCTCGTCGGACGATCCTTATGGCGGATCGACAAGGCAGCGCGCGATAACGGTTACCTGAGGGACCTGCCGCGTTTTCTGACCGAGGATGAGGCAGGATTTATCCCGCGCGACCGGATCGTGCTGATCTGCACCGGCAGCCAGGGCGAGCCCCGCTCGGCGCTGTCGCGGATCGCCCGTGACGACCACCCGCATGTCGTGCTCGAGACCGGCGATGTCGTCATCTTCTCGTCGCGCATCATTCCGGGCAACGAGAAATCGATCAACCGGCTGCAGAATGCGTTGGTGCGGCTTGGTGTCGAGATCGTCACTGAGGAGGATCATTTCGTGCATGTCTCGGGACATCCGGCCCGCGACGAGCTGGTGCGCATGTACCAGATGGTCCGCCCAAAGATCGCGGTCCCGGTCCATGGCGAAGCCCGCCATCTGATCGCGCATGCCGAGCTCGCGGCAGAATGCCAGGTTCAGCAACCGCTGGTCGTGCAAAACGGCGATGTTGTCCGTCTCGCGCCGAGTGGCGCCAGTGTCGTCGATGAAGTGCCGGTCGGCAGGCTCGCCAAGGACGGCAAGGGCCTCCTGCCGCTAGATGGTACGGCGCTGAAGGACCGCCAGCGCGTCATCTTCAACGGCACCGCCATAGCCACTTTGGTGCTGGATCGCCGCGGAGACCCCCTAGCGCCGCCGACGATCAGCATGATCGGCGTGGTGGAGCCCGCCGCCGCCGAAGCGGCAGGTGCCGCGTTGCGAAGCGCCGTCGAACGAGCAGTTAATGAATTGCCGGGGGGCTTGCGTCGTGACGACGAAGCGGTACGTGACGCGGTCCGGCGAGCGCTGCGCCGCGTGGTCAACGAGCGGTTTGGGAAACGTCCATTGGTCGAAATTCACCTCGTCAGGGTTTGAAGTGCAATGATCGGCAGGCTGAACCACGTGGCAATTGTGGTGCCCGATATTGCGGCGGCAAGCGCAACTTACCGCCGGACCCTTGGCGCGGGCGTTTCGGAGCCGTGCCCGCTGCCGGCGCATGGCGTGACGGTCGTATTTGTCGAGTTGCCGAACACGAAGATCGAGCTGCTCGAACCGCTCGGCCCGACCTCGCCGGTCGCCAGGTTTCTCCAGCGCAACCCAGCGGGCGGGATGCATCACCTCTGCTACGAGGTGGACGACATCATTGCAGCGCGCGACAAGCTTCGTGCAGAAGGCGCCAAGGTGCTCGGCGATGGCGAGCCACGGCTCGGCGCGCATGACAAGCCGGTGCTCTTTCTGCACCCGAAGGATTTTTGTGGGACCCTCATCGAGCTCGAGCAGGCGTGATGAAATTCCAGCGCGGCGCAGCCTTTAATGGGTTGGGTCACTGGGATTGTGGTCTACGTTCTCGTGTGGTGGATCACCCTTTTTGCCGTGTTGCCGCTGTGGGTGACGCCGGCCGACCCGGACGACCCGGGACACGCCGCGGGGGCGCCGCAGCGCCCGCGGCTGTTGCTGAAGATGGCGATAACCACCGCGGTTTCCGCGGTGATCTGGCTCGCAATCTACTTCGTGACGAAATCACCTTGGCTCAGTTTCCGCGAGCCGTAACTTGAGTGCAACTTATTGCCGAGTTGCGCCGGGCCATCCGGTCCACGGTCCTTACCATGATTGCGAATACGGGTTCCCGACGAGCGGCGAGAGCGTTCTGTTCGAGCGGCTCGTCCTCGAGATCAACCAGGCCGGGTTGTCCTGGCTGACAATTTTAAAGAAACGAGCGGCGTTCCGCGCCGCTTTTGCGGGCTTCGAAGTCGACAGGGTGGCAAGTTTTGGGCGTCCCGACACCGAGCGCCTGCTCGCGGATCCGGGGATCATCCGCAACCGGCTCAAAGTCGAGGCGGTGGTCGAGAATGCGCGACGCATCCAAGCCTTGCGAGAGTCGCACGGGTCATTTGCCGGGTGGCTCGACACTCATCACCCGCGATCGCCGCCAGAATGGACGCGCCTCTTTCGGCAGACCTTTCGTTTCACCGGCGGACAGATCGTCAACGAGTTCCTGATGAGCGTGGGGTACTTGCCCGGGGCGCATGAGCCGGATTGTCCCGTCTTCGGCCGGATCCTCGAACACTCCCCACCCTGGGCGCGAGTGTTCGCGAGCATTTGACGGCGGTAAGGGTTTCGTTAGAAACTCGGTCACAGATAAATGTCGCCAGGGGTTTTGGATGTCGCTGCGGCAGAAATACGTTAAGATTTTTTCTGAACTCTTCCCGGCGGGAGCCATGGGGGTATCGCTGTTGCTTGGCTCCGCCGTTCCGGCGGATGCAAATCAACCTCCGGCCGGCGTGCTGCAGAAATCTTCCGAGATCTCTGATGTTTCGGGCCGTCTTGCCGCCATTCGCGAAGCCGTCTCCGACCTCTCACGCAATGCCGATTTGGCGGTCGGCGATCAGCAGCTTGCCTGGGGGAACTGGTGGCGCAACGGAGGATGGCGGGGACCCGGATGGCGCAATGGGGGATGGGGACCCGGGTGGCGCAATTGGGGATGGCGCGGGCCCGGATGGCGCAATGGCGGTTGGCCGAACTGGTGGCGTAACTGGTAACGCATCAGTTGTGGTGATTTGACCGGCATGAACCTTTCGTTATATTGGCGCGATCGCATGTCTAAATGCATAGCAGGGGTGGGATGTTGATGTCGCTGCAGCAGAAATACATCAGAGTCCTGTCGGGACTCCTTCCCGCCGGGCTGGTCGGTGTGTCGCTTTTGCTCGGCTCGACGGTCCCGAGCGCCGCCAACAAGGACCCCGCAACCTCTCAGCCTTGGGCCTCGGATAAGGATGCGATCGCGCAGAGGCTCGGCGCGATCCGTGAGGCGGTTTCGGCGGTCACGGATCCGGCAGCTGAGCAGACCAAGTCCGATGACAATCTGCGCCTCGCCTGGGGCAACTGGTGGAACAACTGGGGCTGGGGCTGGGGCCGGCCATGGGGCGGATGGGGCTGGCCAAACTGGAACAATTGGCGCAACTGGAACAATTGGCCCAATTGGTGGCGTAACTGGTAGACCCTCCGGACGGAGACAGGCGGCGAGCCGCCTCGTGCCTCGCATAGAACTGCTGGTCGTCCAGCCGACGCCCTTCTGTAATATCGATTGCCGGTACTGCTATCTGCCCAACCGCAACTCGATGGCGGTTGTCACTCGGGAAACGCTTATCAACCTGTTCTCGCAGGTTTTTACCTCGGGGTGGGTCGGCGAGTGCTTGGCGGTCGTCTGGCACGCCGGAGAGCCAATGGTGCTCCCGGTCGAGTTTTATCGCGACGCGTTCCGACTGATCGATGGCCTCAAGCCGGCGCAGCTGCAGGTCAGCCAT
>JAFASL010000405.1 GCA_019244535.1 Alphaproteobacteria bacterium | reverse complement strand
CTTCCGACCGGCTGGTCGATATTTGCGCCGAAGCAGGCATGGCGTTTATTCCCTGGTACCCGTTGGCGGCTGGCCGGCTTGCCGACGCAAATTCATCGCTTGCCCGGATCGCTGACCACCACAACGCCACGGCGAGCCAGATCTCGCTCGCTTGGCTAGTGCAGCGTTCCCCTGCGATGCTGCCAATTCCTGGCACTTCCTCGATCGCTCATCTCGAGGAGAATCTCGCAGCTGCCTCGATCCGCTTAAACCCCGAAGTATTCCGTTGTCTTGCCTCGATATAGCAAACGCTCGTCTTCCGGCATGCTGATGCCCTCAGGGCCGACACCCAGGTCGGCGGGAGCGACCGCGATGCGCGATGGTGGACTCGTCATGCCGTGGAGTCGCCATGCAGACCGTTGACGATAGGGCGAAGACGGGTGGCTTCCAGGTCATGGTTCCGATGCGTGACGGCACCCGCCTGAACACCTTTGTCTTCCTGCCGAGGACCGGCGGTCCGTGCTGGCCGGTCATCCTGCATCGGACGCCCTACGGCATCGCCGCAGCCGATACCGCCGATAAGACCGACATTACGAAGGCATGGCTGCCGAACACGGAGGAACCGCTGCGTGGCTCGATTTTGCGTGGCTGGCGCAATATCGTCGCGCATGGCTATGCCGCCGTGTACCAGGACACGCGCGGCCGCCACGGCTCCGAGGGGGAGGATCGGGTCTATGCCGACGACGCCGCCGACGGAGAAGACACATTGGACTGGATCGCCAGCCAGTCCTGGTCCAATCAAATGGCGGGAATGTCGGGCTCATCGGCAGGCGCGACGACGACCTTTGCCACCGCCTCGACGCGGCATCCGACGTTGCGCGCCTTCTTTGCACGGCTGGCGCCTCCAGCATTTACGACGATGTCGTCTATGAGGGCCAGTCGATGAAATGGAGCGGTTGTGGCTGTGGGTGGCGCGCAACATCCCGGGATTGTCGGCCTCGCATCGCCACGCGGTGATGCGGCGCTTTGGCGTCAGCGCAGCCGAACTGGATGCGGCCGCGGCGGCCGCAGCGGCGCGCTATGCCCGTCTGGACGCGGCGCGTCAAGGCGAACCGCCGTTCATCGCATCCCCAGATTGGATGCGACTGCCGCTCACCGGCTACCCCGATTTCGCGACCTGGCAACCCTTTCTGGATGAAATCATCACGCACCCCGCTCCGGATCCCTTTCGCGCGGCGCACAATTTTCGCCGGACGATCGAGATCCCTGGCTTTCACGTCACAACCTGGTTCGACGTATTTCAAACCAGCGTGTTAGCGGCATTCAACGACATCCAGTCGCGCGTTGCCAATCAGAAGCTGTGGATCGGGCCGAACGAGCACTACTTTGTCTACCATCGCAATTTCTGGCCGCGCGATCCGTATTTCGCATGGTTCGATTACTGGCTGAAGGGCGAGCCGACCGGCATCTTGGACGAGCCGGCGGTGTTTTATTCCTCACGCGCCTGGATCGAGGACCGGGAAGCTTATACCCCGACCGACTGGTGTTATGCCGAGCGCTGGCCGCCGCCGGACGCGCGCCCGCGACGCCTCTACCTGCGAGGTGATGGCAGTCTCAGTGCCGATGGGCCGGGTGGGCCGTCACGTCACTACCGTTATGATCCGCGCCGGCCAATTCCGACCGCGGGCGGGCGCAATATGCTTATCGACGCCGGGCCGCGTGACCAGCGCGCAGTGCAAGCATTGCCGATTACGGTCTGATTTACCGCGGCGAGACATTGCCCGAGGACCTTACGATTGCCGGGGAGGTGCGTGTGACCTTGTCCGCGCAGTCCGACTGCCCGGATACCGATTTTGTCGCTAAACTGATCGATGTCCACTCCGACGGGCGCGCCATGCTGTTGATGGACGGTGTGATCCGCGCGATGTACCGCGACCCGTCCGGAGAGCCGCGCCATCTTGTGCCGGAGCGCGTCGAGCGGCTAACCATCAACCTCGGTCAAATCTGTCACACCATCGCCGCCGGTCACCGGATCGAGGTCCACCTGACCAGCAGCAACTTCCCGCGCCGTGCTCGCAATACCAACAGCGGCCATTCAATACTGGCAAACGACAGCGACGCTGAAATCCGGGTAGCGATGAATGTCGTCCACCGCTGAGAGGACGCCCTCGTTCCTAGAGCTTGCGGTGGCGCGCTGAGTTTCTCAGAACACATCTCTCAGCACGCCCGGCAATCTCTATCAACTGGGGTCGGGGAGATTTTCGTGCGAGAGGCAACGTCAGCGCGCAGAGTGCCGCCCTAACCCAGAACCCGTACGCGCCTACTCGACTATAAATTTGCCCGAAGCGATTATCAGCAGTGTCGTCGGCGCACCGATGCTGAGGTTCCGTAATGGTCAGTGCGGTTGCTTCCAGGTGGCGAAGCACGCATCGCGCAAAAGGCGGATGCGCTGGTTGTCCACCCGTGAGGGCAGTCCGCGCCCATCCGAAATATTGTCCTGAGACTTGCCTGAACACATGATACGCTCAACGGGCGAGAAGCCATTCTGAAAACTCCAAGGGCGAGCCTATGAACTGGACTGAACGGCGCGAGCGGTTTCGCGCGATCCTTGCCGGAAACCGCTGCGTCCATCCGGGATCTGTCTACGACGCGATTTCGGCGCGCATCGCCGAGGATCTGGGCTTCGAAGTCGGGATGTTTTCGGGTTCGATCGGATCAATGTCGGTGCTCGGGGCACCCGATCTCGTCGTCCTGACCTTGACCGAATTCGCCGAGCAAGCCAACCGGATCTGCCGCGCCGGCAACTTGGCTCTGCTGGTCGACGCCGACCATGGCTACGGCAACGCGCTCAACGCGCGCCGCACGGTGGAGGAGTTGGAGACCGCAGGCGTCTGCGCGATGTCGATCGAAGATACCGTCCTGCCGCGGCCCTACGGAGCAAGCAGCAAGCTGAGCCTGAGTTCGGTCGAAGAGGGTGTAGGCAAGATGAGGGCCGCGCTGTCAGCTCGCCAAGACAAGAACCTTGTCATCGCGGGACGCACCAGTGCGCTGACAATCGCCAATCTCGACGAAGCCGTTAAGCGAGCCAAGGCCTATGAGACGGCTGGGGTCGACGCAATCTTTCTCGCCGGCGGCGTTACGGTCGAGGCGGTCGAAGTAGTGTCATCGGCGATCAAGATCCCGCTGATCCTGGGCAGCGGCGGCGGTCAGCTCGGCGATCTCAATTGGCTTGCAGCGCACCGGGTCCGGGTCGCCTTACAGACGCATGCCCCGTTCTCGGCGGCGGTGCAGGCGGTTTATGACACGCTGAAGGCGCTGCGCGAGGGTGTGCCGCCTCGCGAGCTGAAGAACGTCGCTTCGCCTGAGCTGATACGGCGAGTCACCCGGGCCGACCACTATCAGCAATGGACAAAGGACTTTCTCGGCGGCGCCTGAGGCACTCAGTGTACGGCTCAGTTAGAACCAACATC
>JAFASL010000319.1 GCA_019244535.1 Alphaproteobacteria bacterium | reverse complement strand
GCCGAGCATTTGCGCCCCCTGCGTCAGAATCCGATCGCCGAGCGAAGGCGTGTCGATCGTGCCGGGACAGATCGCGTTGCAGCGTATACCGGACACGATGAAATCGGCCGCGACCGACTTGGTCAGCCCGATCACTGCCGCCTTGGTTGCCGCGTAAACGCAGCGGTTCGGCACGCCTTTGACCGACGATACAGTCGATGACATGTTGATGATCGAGGCGCCCGATCCGCGCTCGATGATCTTGGGCAGAAACGCGCGGATCATCAGATACATCGAGCGGACATTGAGCACGAAGGACGCATCCCACTCGACCGGCGCGCAGTCGAGAATCGTGCCGTGATGAACAAAGCCGGCGCAGTTAAACAGCACATCGATCGCGCCGAGCTCGTCCGCCAGCACGGCGATCGCCCCTTCATCGGTCACGTCCAGGTGGCGTGTGGCGATAAGCGACTCGGCAAGCGGCGCCAACTTGTCCTCGGCGATGTCGGTCGCCAGCACGCTCGCGCCCTCGGCGGCGAAGGCCAACGCCGCCGCCCGGCCGATCCCTTGCCCAGCCGCCGTCACCAGCGCGCGCTTGCCATTGAGCCGTCCCGCCATCAGGCCAAATTGCCACCCTCGCGCAGGGCTGTAAATCTGTAACCCGAGCGGACCCGTATCCCGTAATCCGACCGCCAGCGGCAGCAGTTAACCTGACCGCACGGGTGCTCTCTGCGGCGGGCGGGCGTATAACTCAGCGGACAGACTGGGTTTGAAACGGGGACGTTCGGGATGGGCGCAACGCTGACCCTTTTCGATCTCGCCGGCGCGGTGGCGCTGCTGATTTGGGGCGTCCACATGGTCCAGATCGGGATCACCCGCGCCTTCGGACCGCAGCTGCGGCGCCTCCTCGGCTACGCTCTCGGCAGCCGGTTCAAGGCCTTTCTAGCAGGCCTCGGGGTTACTTCAATTCTCCAAAGCAGCACAGCCACCGGACTGATGGTCGCGGCATTCGCCGCCGGCGGCCTTGTCGATCTCGTGCCGGCTCTGGCGGTGATGCTCGGCGCGAATGTCGGCACGACGTTAATTGTTCAGGTCCTGTCGTTCGACGTGTCGCGAGTTTCGCTGCTGTTCGTTCTGATCGGCGTGTTCATGTTCCGACGCAGCGCGGTAACGCGTACCCGCGATCTCGGCCGCGTCGGTATTGGGCTGGGTCTCATGCTGATCGCGTTGCAGCATCTGCTGGCGCTGATCACCCCATACGAGGATGTGCCGAGCCTGCGAATGTTGCTCGGGGCGGTCACGACCGACCCGCTGATCGATGTTCTCATCGCCGCCGCATTGACCTGGGCGGCCCATTCCAGCGTCGCCGTCGTGCTGCTTATCATGGCCTTTGCCGCGCAAGGGGTTGTGCCGCCGCACGCCGCATTTGCGCTCGTGCTCGGAGCAAACCTCGGCACGGCGATAAATCCGTTGCTCGAAAGCGGTGTAAGCGGCGACCCCGCCGCAAAGCGCCTGCCGATCGGCAATCTGATCAACCGAGTCGCTGGCTGCGCGCTGGCGCTGTGCCTTCTCAAATGGGCCGGTCCGGCGCTGATCAGTCTCGATCCTGATCCGGGACGTGCCGTTGCCGATTTTCACACCGCTTTCAATTTCGTTCTGGCGCTGCTGTTCTTCCCATTGCTGAAGCCGTACGCAAAGCTGCTTGTACGGTTCCTGCCCACTCGCGTCGACACCGCCGATCCATCCCAGCCGATCTATCTCGACTGGGCGGCGCGCGAGACGCCCACGATCGCGCTCGCCGGCGCCGCCCGGGAGGCGCTTCGCATGGCCGACGTACTCGAAGGCATGCTGCGCGGCGCGCTCGACTCGCTCAATCAAGGCGATCGCAAACGCGTTGCAGAAACCGCCCGCATGGATGACGTGCTCGACCGGCTGGACACCGCGATAAAGGAATACCTGACCTCGCTCGATATCGATACGCTCGACGACACCGACCACCGCCGGCTATCGGAAATTCTCGCATTCACGACCAATCTCGAGCATGCCGGTGACATCGTCGAGAAGAGCCTGATGCCGCTGGCCGCCAAGCGCATCAAACGCGGTGTCAGCTTCTCAGAAACCGGCCGCCGCGAGATCCGCGAGATGCTGGAGCGGCTGACCGGCAACGCAAGAGCCGCCGCGGCCGTGTTCATGACCGACGATCCGGCGACCGCGCGCCAGCTTCTCGGTGAAAAGGAAGTCTTCCGGGAGCTCGAAACGCGAGCGACCGAAGGATATTTCGGCCGGGCGCGAACGGATCGCGCCGAGAGCATAGAGGCGAGCACGCTCTTTCTCGACATCGTTCGCGATCTGAAACGGGTCAATGCACACTTGGCGGCCGCTGCCTATCCGGTATTGGAGGGGCGCGGCGAATTGCTGCCGAGCCGGCTAAAACAAGAGGTGTGAGCGCCGGGGATGACCGCGGGCTTTTTCGATCTCGTCATCTTCGATTGCGACGGAGTGCTGGTCGATAGCGAACCGATCATCAACCGAGGCCATGCCGCAGCCCTGACCGACTGCGGATACGCGGTTACCGAGCGGGAGATGTCCGAGCTGATGACCACCATCTTGAAGTTGTAAATGTTTTTGAACGAACTTTGACCTGCATCCGCCCGACTTGGCGGCCAACCTGGCGATTCTGAGCCAAAATACTGATGCGGAACAGCGCCACCTGGTGAGCTCAACATTGAATTCCCGTGTTCGCTTCGCCATCCTTGGTCGCTTTTTTTGCGGCTGAACCGCCAAGACCTGGGAGGGCAGTGATCGAAGCGCTCTCGATCTGGCAAAATGTGATGACGTACTTCGAGCAGCTCGAGAGACACCTGCTCGATGAAATCCTCGTTTTTGCCAATCTCATCCAAATCCCGGCGGTGATTCTGACGGGAGGCGTGGCCTGGCTTATTTGCCGACCGATACGGGGCTGGGCCGTGGCTTGGATCCGGCGGGTTCCAGAAGGTCATCATCTCGAC
>JAFASL010000299.1 GCA_019244535.1 Alphaproteobacteria bacterium | reverse complement strand
GGACAAGGCTACCATCAGAACAATGACGGATCTCTGGCGATGCAGCAGAGCGATGACGACAGGACCTATCCGTACCCCTTGCCGCGCAATTCCGGCGAGTGGCAGCGCTTGTTGCGCAATATCGGCCGCGAGGCGTTCGGCGATTACGCGACAATGACCGCCGCGGGCCTAGCCTTCTACAGCCTGCTCGGGATCGTTCCGGTCCTGATCGCCCTTGCGACGCTCTATGGTCTGGTGGCGAACCCGGCTGCCGTACAGAACCTGGTCGAGGAGCTGCGCGGATTTGTCCCGGAGCAAGCCGCGAGCGTGCTGGCTGATAGTCTGAAGAGTTCCGGCCGCGATTTCGGCTTCGGGATCGGTTTCGCGGTCAGCCTCGGCTTCGTGTTGTGGACCGCGCAATGGGCGTCCTCCGGCCTTATAACCGCGCTCAACATCGTCTTTGATGCCGGCGAGCAACGCAGCTTTCGCGCTAGCGAGGAAGGAGAGGCTCTTCGCCAGCATGTTTCCCGCTTCGAGCTCCGGCTCCAGCTTATCGCGCTGATCGTGGCAATCGGCGGCATCCTCTTCATTCTTTTAGCTATTGTCGTAGTGGTGCTGCTGCCGGCGGTGCAGGCGATCTTTGCGATCGATGTTCCCTATCCGCTGCTGCTCAAGATCCGCTGGCCGCTGCTCGCGCTGTTATTCGTGTTCGGCCTGAGCGCCCTGTACAGCTTCGCGCCGAGGCGGTCGCGGCCGCATTGGCGCTGGTTGAACTGGGGCGCAGTCATCGCGACCCTGCTGTGGATCAGCGCCTCCAGCGCGTTTTCCGCTTATGTGAGCTATGTCGGTTCGTTCGATCGCTTCTACGGTTCGCTGGGCGGCGTCGCCATCTTCCTGTTCTGGCTCTATCTGAGCGGATGGGCCGTGATCCTCGGCGCGGCGATCGAGGGGGAGATCGCGGCGTGGCATCGCGGTCGCCGACACAGCATGAGTACAAAGCTCGTCGCCCGACCGTGAGCCGCGCTGTGTGCCGCAGAGTTCGCACCTCACCTCGTCAAAGACAGTAACCCAGTTGTGGGGATGGGGGTGGGTTGACATAGTGTCTTGATACAGTAATCACATGGCACGATGGCTTTGTCAGGATAACTGGATAGCTCGGAAACGAGGCCGCGGATAGGCTGGCGCGATGGCTGAAATCTCCTACCGCCGCCACCGCTTTCCACCAGTAGCTTCGCGCGCCCGATGACATAGGCGGAAACGAGCGGCCGGCAGCATGGCAATCGACATTCCGCATGCGGCCGGCGGCTCCTACCCGTTGCGGGCCGGCAACGCCGTCCGCCCATGGGTCGACGGCGTGCCTGCGTTCAGGCGGATCGGCGAGGCGCTCGAAGCGGCCCGACACAGCCTCTGGCTCACGGTTGCGTTCTTCCGCCCGGACTTCCGAATGCCGGACAGCCGACAGTCCCTGTTTGAGGTCCTCGACCGGGCGGCCGCCCGGGGTCTCGACGTGCGCGTCATGTTCTGGCGGCCAAATCCCGAATTTTCGGGGGAAGGCGGGACATTCCCGGGATCACCGGAGGACCGGCGTATGCTCGAGGAGCGCGGTTCGAGGTTCCGGGCGCGGTGGGACCGCGCCCACGGGCCTTATCTGCACCATCAGAAAAGCTGGCTCGTCGATGCCGGACATCCCTCGGAGGTCGCCTTTGTCGGCGGGATCAACCTTACCGCACGGGCGCTCGGATCGCCCGGCCATGACGTCGGCGGACGTCACGATGCCTATGTCGAGCTGAACGGGCCCGCTGCCACCGACGTCCACCACAATTTCGTCCAGCGCTGGAACGAGGCCAGCGAGCGCGACCTGGCCGACGGCAGATGGGGCCACGATGCCGCCGACCGGCTGCCGTTTCCGACCCGGCTGTCGGCGCCGCGCGGCCCGAGCCGGGTGCAGATCCAGCGGAATATTCCCGCCGGTCTCTACGCCGATGGCACCCCGAGCCCCGGCGCCGATCCCTATGACATCGCCGCTGGGGAACGAACGATCTTCAACCAGTACCTGCTTGCCATCGATGCGGCACGACAGGCCATTTACATCGAGAACCAGGCGATCCCGATACCACCGGTCGCCGCCGCACTGGAAGCGGCGTTGCAGCGCGGCGTCGAGGTCGTCATGCTGGTGCCGGCCGACCCCGAGGAGCCGGTTCGCGCCGCGCGGCGCGATCCTCTACACGGCCCGCTCTTCGAAGGCGCGGCAAGCCTCGGCGGGTGCGAGCGCTTCGCGCTCGTCGGCATCGCCGGCCGCAATGCGCAGGGCGAACGCCACAACGTGTATGTGCACGGCAAGCTGATGGTGATCGATGACGCCTGGGCGACGATCGGGTCGTGCAACCTGCACGCCGGCTCGCTGATGGGCCATACCGAGATGAACGCCGCGATCTGGGATGCGGCCGTCGCGCGCGGTTTGCGGGTCGCGCTGTTGGCCGAACATCTGGCAAAGGATACGGCGCATCTTGACGCTGCTTCGGCGCTGCGGCTCTATCGTCAGATCGCGTTCCACAACCGCTGCCGCCGGGATGCCGGCGAGGCCGACTGGCGCGGTCTCGCGTTCTCTCTGGATCCCGCAACTTATGCGATGTGACCAATCGGCGTGCGGGGGAGTGGCGAGGACTGCGCGCATTCTGCGCGGTTGCCTGCTGACGGCGTCCTTGGTCGGTGTTGTGATTGCCGTTGTGACGGTCCCTGCT
>JAFASL010000237.1 GCA_019244535.1 Alphaproteobacteria bacterium | reverse complement strand
GACGATCCGGCCGAGATCATTGGTGTGCTAACCGCGGCAGCACGCGATGGGGCGTCCCCTGTCGACCTTGGTCGAGCACTCGCCTACGCGGCGGCGCTGAGGGTAGCGCGCTTTGGCACCGCCAACGAGCATTCCGATTGGGAAACGGCACATCACGTCTTCACTTACACGAACGCCGTTCACCAAGCGCTAAAGCGGATCGACAGCGCGGCGCCCCATTCCATAGAAGCCTTGCGCGGCCTTCTCCACGGCGCAATGGCGCTCTATCTCGCCAGATTTTTGAATGTCCCGCCCGCATCATTGCCCGGCGAGAGCGGCGATGGCCTTAACGACCTGCCCGTCGGCGGCGACGAGATTCGCGCTGCCCTGCTCAGCACGTTTGACCGCCAGCAACAGGTCGATGCCGCGGCGCAGCTGGTCGCGCGCTATCTCATGCTGGACCACCCGCCCAAGGCATTGATCGCGACACTCGCGAAGGCACTGCTCCGGGAGGATGCCGGCTTTCATGCTTACCAGATGCTCGAGGCGGGTGTGCGACAGTTCGGGGAATGGGGCAACTGCGACCAAGGCCGACACATCCTTATTGCCGTCGCGCGCTATTTAGCGGCTCACTTTCCAACCCAGCGCGCTCTGATGCAGACGGCCGATATAGCCAGTCGGCTGATGCGAGGTGGCGAGCTTCATCGCGAAGCCGAGGCAGTAAGTTAAGACGCAAACCGCTGCCATCTGGGCAGTCGCCGAGATAAATTCCGACAAGACGAGAGAAAAGATGAAGCTTTACACCTACTACCGCTCGCAGGCGAGTTTCCGCGTGCGCATCGCGCTGAACCTGAAGGGCATCGCGCGCGAGGACAGTTTTCTGCATCTCGAAAAGGGCGACCAGTTCGCCGCCGCATACCGGACGATCAATCCGCGATGGTCGTGCCGACTTTGATCGACGGCGAAATTAAGCTGTTTCAGTCACTGGCCATTCTCGAATATCTCGACGAGGCGTATCCGGAGCCGCCGCTGTTGCCGCCCGACCTATTGGCGCGGGCCTGGGTGCGCGGGTTCGCCTTGATCAATGTGGCCGATTCCCACCCGCTGATTGTGCCGCGGGTTCGACACGATCTCACGGATGTGCTGAAGGTCAGCGATGACCAGCGGCTTGCCTGGATTCAGCATTGGCTTGGTGCGGGCTTGCAGGCGATGGAGACACTGCTTGCCGAACACTCCGCGAGCGGCCGCTTTTGCCATGGCGAGACGCCGACCGTCGCAGATATCTGCCTCGTTACCCAAGTAACGCCAGCCAAGACCTTTGACTGCGCCCTTGATCACTATCCACGGGTGATCCGCGTTTATGAGACCTGCATGGCCATCCCAGCGTTTGCTGATGCTCACCCGGCAAAGCAGCCGGATGCCGAATAGGAAGGCCGCAGTTGCTGCTTGCGTCAATTCTCGCCGACCATAGTCGATGTGATTGCCACAGCAGACGCCCCCTGTCTCGATTAGTTTGATGAATTCGTCGCAAAAAGACCAAAAAATACCAGAGCTGTTCCGGCGCACATCAGGGCAATGCTCAAAGGCACACCTACATTCCCCGTGCGGTGCAAGGTGAGACTGAGCCCCATCACGAGAAAGCCCGCCAGGGTCAAGACATTCATGCCGAAGAGAATATCTTTAGTAAGCACCAGGAGTTACTCCTCGGCCGGATCTAATCCGGAGGCATCAATGCCGGATGCCCGGTACTGCCGCGCGCTTTCCGCGTAAATCTCGGCCCGTGATCTCGACATGGCCATCATCAGTGAGCTGGCGCTGTCGGAGCTTCCGCTCGGCTATCGTCTCGAACCGTGTCCGCTGTAGGTAACAGGCCTCAAGACAACGTTCGGGTGTCGGGCTCTCCGGTAATAGGCGTTGGAAGACGCGCCGCGGGACCCGCACCACCCCTTGGTATTCGCCAATCTCGACCCCGAACTCTACCGCCTGCCCTACGGCATCCCAGCGAGCGTTTTCGGGAAACGTGAAAAACATGCGCCCTCCGATGTCGCGTAATTATAAGACCAATGTTCTGTAAAAGTTCCTGGCAAGAAACGCAACTCCGAACCATCCGTTTAGCGGCTTGGGCGTGTTGGGCAGGGACGTTATCTTGCTCGGATGTGTGGCCGCGTCCGCCTCTCCTCCGATGTGAGCGAGATCAAGCTCGTCTTCTCGATCCCGCCTCATCGGCCCACGCCGAATTTCCCGCCGACTTGGAACGGTGCGCCGACCGATCTGCTCCCCGTTGTCCGCTTCGATCCGAAGGCGGGCGAGCGCAGTCTGGACCTGTTGCGGTGGGGCCTGGTCCCCTACTGGGCCAAGGACCTCAAGGTCGGCTTCGCGAACATCAACGCGAAGGCCGAGGGCATTGAGAGCAAACCGGCATTCCGCGTCGCATTCGAGCGCCGCCGCTGCCTCGTTCCGGTCGATAACTTCTACGAGTGGAAAAAGATGGCCACCGGGAAACAGCCGTATGCGATTGCGCTCGCCGATCGGGGCCTCATGGCGCTGGCCGGTCTGTGGGAAAACTGGCGCTCGCCGGGCGGCGAATGGGTCCGGAGCTTTGCGATCGTCACGACGACACCAAACGAACTGTGCGCGGAGTTGCACAATCGAATGCCGGTGGTCCTCGCGCGTGAGACATGGCCGACCTGGCTCGGAGAGGAGCCAGCGGACGCGAACCTACTCACAGCGCTACTTGCTCCGTACCCGTCGGCGGAGATGGCGTGCTGGCCAGTGAGCGCCCGGGTTGGCAACGTCAAGAACAATGACCCCAGCCTCATCGAGCCGATAGTTCTTGCTGCGTGACCTTGCCGACTAGTTTCGTACTCCACAAGGGGGGAAAGAACCATGAAGGGCAGCGCCGAAACGGTCGCGATCATTGGGGCGGGCATCGGCGGGGTGTATCTCGTCGCCGAATTGGGCACCGCAGGGTTCAAGCTGCGGCTTCACGATATCGACGACTCGAAGCTTTCCGAGATCCGAGCTCACGGCGGCGTGGATGTCGAGGGGGAACGGGTTCAGTTCGCCGCGCTCGATTGTGCAACGACTGATCTCCGAGCTGCTATCGACGGGGCGGACGTCATCATCGTCGTGACCGGTGGCAATACGCAGTCTACAGTGGCACGATCGGTCGCCCCTCTCGTGCGAGACGGCCAGATAATCCTGTTAATCCAGGGCAATACCGGCGGGTCAGTAATTGTGCGCCGTGCACTGGATGACGCTGGCTGCCGAGCCAAGGTCGATGTAGCCGAGATGGACAACTACCCCTACTCATGTTGGCGGCTTTCGGCAACGCGCATACGTCCGATTGTCAGGAAGCGTTGGCTGCAGATCGCCACGTTCCCCGGCAAGCGCATCGACGACGCGTTTCCGCTGCTCGCGCCGTTGTTCCCCGAAGCGGTCGCGGCGCCGAATATCCTGTACACCGGTTTCACCAATGCCAATGCGATGTTGCACGTGGCCAACTGCGTCGCGAACACGGGACGTATCGAGAGCGGTGAAGCCTATAAATTTTATGCCGAAGGCGTGACGCCGGCGGTCGCTCGGCTCTACGAAGCGATTAATGCCGAGCGTGTGGCGGTTGCTGCGGCATTGGGTGCTTCGGTCCCGACCCTGGCCGATTGGTTCGATCGTGTTTACGGCGTGCGTGAGGCGACGCTCGTCGAGACCTGCCAGCACCTCACCCATAATAGCGATGGCCCCTATCAGGCGACGGGGACGCCGAAATCGCTCGACCACAAATTCATCACCGAAGACGTTCCGACCGGCCTTGTCCCGATGAGCGCGATCGGTGCAGCGGCGGGAGTTAATACACCGGCGATCAATGCGTTGATCGAGATGGTCCGGAACATGACTGGCAAAGACTTTGCCGCCGAGGGGCGCACGCTGGAACGGTTGGGCCTAAGCGGCATGGACGCGGAGCGGATCCGACGCACAATGGAAGAAGGGTTCAGTTAGGCGGGAGCAAGCTCGGCAGCTCGGAAGCAGGCTTGCATCGATCGGCAATCGAGGACCCTTATGTTTCCACCGCGCCGGATTGTCTGCCTCACGGAGGAGACCGTCGAGACGCTTTACCTGCTCGGCGAAAAAGACCGCATCGTCGGCATCTCCGGCTACGTCGTGCGTCCGCCACAGGCTCGCCGGGAGAAGCCCCGACTGAGCGCGTTCACCTCGGCGAATATCGACAAGATCCTCGCATCAAAACCCGATCTCGTCCTGACCTTCTCCGATCTCCAGGCCAACATTGTCACGGATCTCATTCGTCGCGGGCTCAACGTCCATGCGTTCAACCAAAGGACCGTCGCGGGCATTCTGGATATGGTCCGGTTGCTTGGCGCGATGGTCGACGCAAGCGAAAAGGCTCAACAGCTCGTGGAGACGTTGGAAAAGCGTCTGGCAAAAGCGCGAAGCGACGCGGTGCGGTTACCAAAGCGACCGAGGGTATTCTTCGAGGAGTGGGACGATCCTCTGATCTCGGGGATTGGCTGGGTTTCCGAGCTTATCGAGATTGCCGGCGGCATCGACCTCTTCGCTGATCGTAGGAATCTGGGCGCAGCTAAGGATCGTGTGGTCACAGTTGAGCAGGTGGTCGCCCGGAAGCCCGATCTAATCATCGGCTCGTGGTGCGGCAAGAAATTCCGGCCCG
>JAFASL010000184.1 GCA_019244535.1 Alphaproteobacteria bacterium | reverse complement strand
TCGAGCGG
Source organism: Alphaproteobacteria bacterium (assembly GCA_019244535.1). Taxonomy (GTDB): domain Bacteria; phylum Pseudomonadota; class Alphaproteobacteria; order ATCC43930; family CGMCC-115725; genus AP-15. The sequence goes on along the minus strand of JAFASL010000184.1, from coordinate 7,742 downwards.
AGCACCCGCCGGGCGCACCCCCGGAGTTACGACCAGCAAACCGTCGGATCCGGCGGAACGCCGGATTTCGTTCGGGTTGTCGCGAGGCGACGCGATAATCCCGTCGCAGCCCCAGGCAAGCGTTCTCCTTGCACGCTCGACGATGAGTTCGTCGACGCCGCCGCGGTAACCCAGTTCGCGCAATCCATTCGCGTCGAGGCTGGTCAGCACCGGCACGACCAGGATCTTCAGGTTTGACCCCTTCTTGCCCTGAGCTGCGGCGCGGACGATGTCGCCATCGCCATGGACAGTCACAAAAGTAACGCCACGCTCAGCAGCTCTCGCGACACCCTGCTTAACGGTCTCCCCGATGTCGAACATCTTCGCGTCGAGGAAGATTTTCTTGCTTTTGTTTAGCAAATGCTCGACGAGACTATCAAAACCAGTGGCAAACTGCAGCCATAGACCGAGTTTGAAGAAACCAACCACCCCGTCGAGCCGGTCGGTCAGGGCGCGAGCCTTGCTAATGCTCGGCACGTCGAGCGCCACGATCAGGCGATCTTCAATCTTCTCGGGCAAATCGCGGAGCACGGGCATAAGGTTCGTCATTGTTTCTGCAGCGGCGCCTGCTCGACCAGCCGCCACAAATACCAGCTCGCCACCGTCCGGTAGGGCCGCCACCGAAGGCCATATTCCTCGAGCGCTTTGCGCGCTGGAAGCTCCGCATGCCCATAGGCGAGCGCGAAACCTTTGCGGATGCCGTAATCGTCCGCCGGCAGCACATCGGGCCGGCCGAGGCGAAAGATCAGAAGCATTTCGACGGTCCAGCGGCCAATGCCGCGGACGTGGGTCAGGCTTTTGATTATCGTTTCGTCGTCCATCGATTGAATCTCGGCAAGGGTCGGCACCTTGTGGCTGACGGTCTTGGCGGCGAGGTCGCGCAAAGAGAGGAGCTTCGAGCGTGACAGACCGGCACCGCGCAATTCATCCTCCGATGCGGCGAGGACTTGCTCGGCGCTCAGCTCCGCGCCTGGGAACAACGCACAGAACCGCGCAAAGATCGCCGCGGCGGCCTTGCCGTTGAGCTGCTGATAAACGATCGCGCGCGCCAGCGCTGCGAAGATGGTTGATGTGGCGAGTCGCTGCAGGCGAAACGGGCCGACCGTCTCGATGACGCGAGCCAACGCAGCGTCGGATTCCCGCAGATGCTCTATTGCAGCTGTCGGTTCGAAGCCGAGCTCGACATTCATTCGCCGGCTTCGAGAGCCAGCATACGGCGCTTCGTCGCCGTGCCGCCATGGGCGGAAAATCCGCCGATCTTGCCGCCGGCCGCCAGCACGCGGTGGCATGGCACGACGATCGGGAACGGGTTGCGGCCGAGCGCTTGGCCGACCGCCCGCGCCGCGCGGGGGGCGCCGAGCCGGGCGGCGACATCACCGTAGGCGAGCGTCCTGCCCGGCGGGATTGTGCGCGCCGCCTCGTAGACCCGACGATGGAAGGGCGCCACCCCATCCATATCGAGCGCGATAGCCGCGAGGTCGTTCCGCTCGCCCCTGAGCATCGCGATGATTTCATCGATGGCAATTCGCACGTTCGGCGGCGGTGCGGTTTCCGCAGCAGCTGGAAACCGCTGCAGCATGCGGTCGCGAGTCATCTTCTCGCTCGATTCGGGCAATTGCACGCCGACCAGGCCTCGATCACTCCAAGCAACGCCGCAGCGGCCAATCGTCGTGTCGAACAGGGTGAACCCATGCGCCGTCATGGCGCGATCGTACCACTCGGCGCCGACTAGTTATAGCTCAGCTTTTGGTCGCGGCACGGAACTGGCGCTCGAATTCGGCGAGGTCGGTCGGGGAGGCGTCGGTGACCGCCCAGAACCCGAGATCGCCCTCGTCCCAATGCCGCAGATTGTAACCGTGGCGCGTCAGGGTTTCGCCGCGATCGGATCGTGAGGCTGGCAGCACAAACAGGTTTATTACGTGCTCGCGGCGCTTATAGACGAGGGCGGGAACGGGCTTTCCGGCGATCAGCTCAAGCCGTCCGCCGACCAGAGGGAATCCCTCGACGGCCAAGTCGACGGCCGGCGGCGACAGATCGGTGCGGCCGGCAAACCAGGGCTTTACCGTGTGTTGATCCGAGGAGGCGACATCGGTCAGGTGGGTACCCAGCAGAGAGCGCAGGTGGTTGTCGAGGATTTCGCTCGCCACCGGGTCGGTTTGCCGCTCGCCCAAGAATACAAATGTCCCGCCCGAGCCGATCGCGACGGCGAGCAGGAGCGAGGCGGCATAGGCGAGCCAGCGGGACGCATGCGGTAAAGCGGCCGGTGCGCTCGCCGCTGCTTCGCGGCGCAGCGCAAATCGGATCTGCGAGCGCAGCGCATCCGGCGCCCGGTAGACCGGGGCGGAGCGGCGGATGCCTTCCCGCAGCCGCTCTAAAGCCGCCGCCTCGGGGCCGCAATCGGGGCAGCTCTGCAGATGGTCGCGGAGCGGCCGGCGCTCGGTCTCGGCAAGCTCGCCATCGAGATACGCATCGAGCCGGGGGTGAACCTCATCGCAACCCATCAACCAACTCCCTTTCCATCCCAGGCCCGCCGCAACGCGGCGCGGGCTCGGTGCAATCGCGACATAACCGTTCCTATCGGCACCCCCGTGACGTCGGAAATCTGGCGATAGTCGAGCTCGTGCAACTCACGCAACACAATCGCCTCGCGCAATTGCGCCGGCAATTCTTCGATCAGCCCATCGAGGCGCCGCAAATCCGAGCGGCTCTGCAACAATGCATCCGCATCGACGGTTCCCACCGGCGAGCCGTGGACCGCGCCTTCCGGATCGCCGTCGACCTCGAGAGGCACCACCTCCGCCGGCCGGTTGTGCTCCAGCCAGTCGTAGCAGGTCCGCCGCACGATCTTCAGCAGCCAGCTCTTCGCGTCACCGTCGCGATAACTATCGAAATACCGAAACGCCCGCAGACAAGCCTCCTGCACAACATCGGCGGCGTCGGCATCATTGCGCGTCAGCCAGCGCGCGAGCGCATAGCCGGCGTCGAGATGGGGTAGAACCACCGCCTCGAACCGGCTCTGCCGACGCCGCTCCGCGATCCACGCCATGCGCGCTCTTCTACCCCGTACCGACGAGGACCGCAGCAAATGCGAATTTATTCCGCCGCGGCGCCGATTCTCCCGGAGCGGTTGCAATCGCCAAACGGCGACGCCACACTCGCGGATCGCAGGAGAGGAATGTGCCGATGGAAATGACGGGCGAGTTTCGCATCCCCGCTCCCCGCCAGCGCGTCTGGGAGGGGCTCAACGACCCGGAGATCCTAAAGAGCAGCATCCCCGGCTGTCAGACGATCGAGAAAGTGTCCGACACGGAGTTCATGGCCAAAGTCCTGGCACAGGTCGGGCCGGTGAAGGCCAATTTCGCCGGCAAGGTCAAATTATCCGATCTCGATCCGCCGCAGAGCTATACGATTGCCGGCGAAGGCAGCGGCGGTGTAGCGGGATTTGCCAAGGGCAGCGCCAAGGTCAACCTCAACGAGGATGGCGGTGCGACGGTGCTGCACTACGCCGTCCAGGCGCATGTCGGCGGCAAGCTGGCGCAGATCGGTTCGCGCCTGATCGACTCGGTAGCCCGCCGCATGGCCGAAAACTTTTTCACGCGGTTTGTCGCCGCGGTTGCGCCCGAGGCGGCGGAGACGCCTGCTGCCGCAACCGCGGAGACCGAAGCCGTGCCGAGCGATCGAGTCGCTGCGCAGCCGCCGGCGCCAGGCGCTGCCCCGGTGGCCTCCGTCGGGGCTCAGCCGAATGGCGTCGGGCTAACGGAGAAAAAGGATGTCAGGCTTCCGCCAGTCCTGTGGGTGACCGGGCTCGCCGCGGTGATCGGCGCAATGCTCTATTTCTTCACGGGGCGTCGGGTCACGCGATAAGAGCCCTCGCCGCGAAGCCTTGAGCCGGACGCCGAGCCGGCATAAAACTCCGCGGATTTTGGCCGTCCTCGCGCGGCCGGGCGATCGATGCAGGGAGATGTCGATGCAGGAGACGGTCAGCCTCACCGTTAACAGCAAGCCGGTTTCGGCCACAGTCGAAGGCCGGACATTGCTGGTGCAACTGCTGCGCGAACAGCTCGGGCTCACCGGCACGCATGTCGGCTGCGACACGAGCCAATGCGGCGCTTGCGTCGTCCATGTCGATGGGGAAGCGGTGAAGGCCTGTACTTTGCTGGCCTTGCAGGCCGAAGGCCGCTCGGTGCTGACGATCGAGGGAGTCGCGACCGGCGACACCCTGCATCCGATGCAGGAGGCGTTTCGGAACAATCACGCCTTGCAGTGCGGGTTCTGCACGCCCGGCATGATCATGAGCGCGCTCGATCTCGTCAAAAACAACCCCAACCCGACCGAGCGCGAGGTCCGCGAGTATCTGGAGGGCAATCTCTGCCGCTGCACGGGCTACCACAACATCGTGCTGGCAATCATCGAAGGAGCGGCTGTCATGCGCGGCGAGAAGCCGCCGCCCAACGTCCATGGGGTGGCCGCGGAGTAAGGTGCAATGAGCGTCATCGGAATGCCGGTTCGACGGCGTGAGGATTACCGCTTCATCACCGGACAGGGCACCTACACCGACGACATCAACCGCCCGGGCCAGGTCCACGCCTATATCTTGCGCAGCCCGCATGCGAGCGCCCGCATAGCCGGCATCGACACATCCGCGGCTGCCACGGCGCCTGGTGTCGTCGCGATATATACTGGCAAAGACATGGCCGCGGATGGGGTCGGCGGGTTGCCTTGCGGCTGGCAGATCCATTCGAAGGACGGCTCGCCGATGGTCGAGCCGCCACATCCGCCGCTCATTGTCGACCGGGTCCGCCACGTCGGCGACCAGGTGGCCGCCGTGATCGCTGAGACCCTCGCGCAAGCGCGCGACGCCGCCGAACTGATCCAGGTGGACTACGTGGAAGAGCCCGCCGCAATCGATCCGGTGGCGGCCCTTAAATCTGGCGCGCCACAGGTGCACGGCGAAGCACCCGGTAACCTTTGTTATGACTGGCATCTGGGCGATCTCGCTGCGGTCGACGCGGCGTTTGTCAAGGCGGCGCGGGTCATCAAGCTCGATCTGACAAACAACCGCCTCGTCCCCAATGCGATGGAGCCGCGCGCCGCAATCGGCGAATTCGACCGGGCGACCGGCGAATACACGCTCTACACGACGAGCCAAAACCCGCATGTCATCCGCCTCTTGATGGGTGCCTTTGTGTTGCACATCCCGGAGGCCAAATTGCGCGTCGTTGCCCCGGACGTCGGCGGCGGCTTCGGGTCAAAGATCTATCATTACGCCGAAGAGGCAATCGTCACTTGGGCAGCCGGCAAATTGCGGCGGCCGGTCAAATGGACCGCCGAGCGCTCCGAAAGCTTCATGACGGACGCGCACGGCCGCGACCACGTCACGCATGTCGAGCTGGCGCTCGATTCCGACGCCAAATTCTTGGCACTCAAGGTTTCGACTGTCGCCAATATGGGTGCCTATTTGTCGACCTTTGCGACGTGCATTCCGACCTACCTCTACGGGACCTTGCTTGCCGGCACCTACACGACGCCGGCGATCTACGTCGAAACCAAGGCCGTCTTCACTCATACGGTGCCGGTCGACGCCTACCGCGGCGCCGGCCGGCCGGAGGCGACATTTCTGATCGAGCGCATCGTCGACCTCGCGGCCGACGAACTCGGCATGGATCCGGCGGAATTGCGCCGGAGGAACTTCATCGCGAAGGATGCCTATCCGTATCAGACCCCGGTCGCATTGCAATACGACAGCGGCGACTATTTCACGACCCTGGATCTCGCGTTGAAGGCAGCCAATGTTCAAGGCTTTGAAGCCCGCCGCCGCGAGGCCGCGGGGCGCGGCAAACTGCGCGGGCTCGGCATCGCCACTTATATCGAAGCCTGCGGCATCGCTCCCTCGGCGGTCGTCGGCTCGCTCGGCGCGCGGGCCGGTCTTTTCGAATGTGCGGCAGTGCGCGTCCATCCGACCGGCAGCGTGACCGTCCTGACCGGCTCGCACAGCCACGGGCAAGGGCACGAGACGACATTTGCGCAACTGGTCGCGGACGGGCTCGGCATTCCGATCGAGAGCGTCGAGATCGTCCACGGCGACAGCGCGAAGATCCCCTATGGGATGGGCACCTACGGGTCGCGTTCGCTGGCCGTCGGCGGCACCGCGATCGTCAAGGCGATGGACAAGGTCATCGCCAAGGGCCGCAAGATCGCCGCTCATCTGCTCGAAGCCGCCGAAGCCGATGTCGAGTTTAAGAACGGCAAGTTCTCCGTTGCCGGCACCGACCGCTCGCAGACTTTGGCCGAGGTGGCGTTGACCGCCTATGTCCCGCACAACTTCCCGCACGACGAATTGGAGCCCGGTCTCGACGAGACTGCGTTCTACGATCCGAAGAATTTTACATTTCCGTCGGGCGCCCACATCGCCGAAGTCGAGATCGACCCGGAAACCGGCCATGTCTCCGTCGTCAACTTCACCGCGAGCGACGATTTCGGGCGCATCCTGAACCCGATGATCGTCGAGGGCCAGGTGCATGGCGGGCTCGCGCAGGGCATCGGCCAGGCCTTGCTCGAAGGCTGCGTCTACGACAAGGAGACCGGCCAATTGCTGACCGGGTCCTATAACGACTACACGATGCCGCGGGCTGACGATCTGCCGTCGTTCAAATTGTCAACGAACGTGACGCCGTGCACGCACAATCCGCTTGGCGTGAAAGGCTGCGGTGAGGCCGGCGCGATTGGCGCGCCGGCGGCGATCACCAACGCGCTCGTCGACGCGCTGAAGCCGCTCGGCATCCGCCATCTCGATATGCCGGCGACGCCGGAGCGGCTGTGGCGCCTCATCCAGCAGCACCGCTCGCCGCTCGCCGCGGAATAGGGAGAGCCCGATGTACGAATTCAATTATCACAAGCCGACGAGCCTCGACGATGTGACGGCGCTGTTGGGTGCGAACGAAGAGGCCAAGCTCGTCGCCGGCGGCATGACCTTGATCCCGACCTTGAAGCTCCGGCTCGCCAAGCCTTCAGACTTGGTGGATCTCGCCGCCATCCCGTCCTTGCGCGGGATTACTGATGCCGGCGATGCGATCGTGATCGGTGCGATGACACGGCATGCCGAGGTTAACCGTTCGCCGGTCGTCAAGCAGGGCATCCCCGGGCTTGCTGCGATGGCGGGAATGATCGGTGACCCCGCGGTGCGCAACCGCGGGACCCTCGGCGGGTCGATCAGCAACAACGACCCTGCCGCCGATTATCCGGCGGCAATTGTCGGGCTCAACGCCACGATACACACCACCAAGCGCGACATTCCGGGCGACAATTTCTTCACGGGCATCTTCGAGACCGCGCTCGAACCGGCCGAGATCGTAACCTCTGTCCGCTTCCCGAAGCCGCAAGCCTCGTGCTACCAGAAATTCCGCAACCCCGCCTCGCGCTACGCAATCGTCGGTGTTTTCGTCGTTCGCACCGCCGGTGGCGTCCGTGTCGCGGTAACCGGTGCCGGGCCGGTCGTCTTCCGCGTTCCCGAAATGGAAGCCGCGCTTAGCCGTTCCTTCACCCCGGACGCAATCAAGGACATCACGATCCCCGACGCCGGGCTCAACTCCGACATTCACGCCAGCGCCGAATACCGCGCCCACCTCGTCGGCGTCATGGCCCGCCGCGCCGTCGCCGGTTGCGGGTAAAAATGGCCGAACGTGTCGTTTTCAGTGGCCCCTTCG
>JAFASL010000118.1 GCA_019244535.1 Alphaproteobacteria bacterium | reverse complement strand
CGCGGAAGAACAAGATCGTCGGCGGCGGCCCCGCCCAGGCCGAGCGCAAGCCGCTGTTCTTGCTGGCGTCGCCGGTGGGACCGAAGTTCCGCGGCCACAGACGGCGGTATGCCAACCGTGCGGCGTCCGGCCTTGGTCTTCGGCTCCTTGAATGCCAGCCCGGCTTTGGTCTCTTCAAGCGATCGTTCGACCCTGATCTTGCCGCCGTCCAGGTCGATATCGGCCCACCTGAGCGCAACGATCTCGCCGCGGCGCATACCGGTCGCAAGCGCGATCACGACGACCGGATAGAGCCGGTGACCGCGCAACGCGTGGAGAACGGCCCTGATCTGGTCCGGGTCTAGTATGTCGATCTCTCTGCGCTGCACCCGCGGCGGTTCGGCAGCGGTGACCGGGTTGGCGCCGATGACACTCCACTTGACCGCGTGTCCGAAGACGCGATGCAGCAGCCGGTGAACGTGCCCAACCGTCCGCGGCGCTAGGCCGGCGCCGTCCGGCTTTGGCGATTGCAGCTTACCGTACAGCTCTGCGAAATCGACGGTGCGGAGCTTCTGCACCGGCCGACCGCGAAGGTGCGGGCGGACATGGTGTGTCAGAAGGTCTTTGTAGCGCTCCAAGGTCTTTGCCGACACCTGCGTTGCTGCCCAGCCTTCCCAGCGGTCGAGGAACTCGCTCAACGTCGTCTTTAACGGGTCGATGAAGCTACCCTTGTTGACTCGGTCGAGCAGCTCCGTCAGCTTCTTCTGCGCATCGCGCTTTCCGCCATGGAACGTGACGTAGCGGGTCTTGCGCTGCCCGTTCTCCGACTGCACGTCGAATTTAAGTTCCCACGCGCCCGGCCCACGCGGGCGGATATGGCCTTTCATTTCTTATCGCCATCCTCTTGTTGTGGGTTGAGTTGTTCGAGCGCGGACCGCAGCTCGTCTCCTGACGGCTGCTTGTCGACAATGCGGTGTGCCATCAATTCGAGGCCCAGGTTCTCCATCTCGCGCCGGTTCCGGCGGTAAGCCGGTTTCGGAAGCTGCTTGGGCGGAACCGCCTCGCCGGGCGGCCTGGATGCCCCGAACCAGAGGTTCAGAGCCTTCCACGCCTGTTCATGGAGCCAAGGGTCGCCATCGGGGCCGAAGGCCTTCCGACCGCTCATCATTTCGAGGCTGGAAAAGACGCTCGCGATCGTCTGGACCGCTTGGCGAATATGCGCTGGCCCGTGCTCGCCGTACATGATCAGGTCGTCGATCAATGACCGCTCTAACCTGCGCTCAATCTCGTCTCGAATTGAGCGGCCTTGCTCCGCTGCTACGCGCTGCAGATCGGCGCGATACGGGAGCCGTATGGCCATGCTCGCGTCGTCAAATGACCTTTCTAGCCGCTCGACCATTACCGCATTGAGAGAAATTTTGCGCGCGTTCGCCTCAGCTTCGATCCGCTGGCGGAGATCCTCACGGATGCGAAGTTTGAGCTGCACCGTGTCGGTCGCTTTCCGTTCCATCTCGTCCCGTTCCGTCCTTGCCTCGAACCATGACACCAAAATTGGTGCTTGACAACCATATTTGGTTCCCTGAACAAACTAGGCATGAGAACCATATCTGGTCCCATGATCATACGTAGAGGATTAGCTCAATGGCGGAGCGGAAGGTGATCACCGTCCCAGAAGCTGGCGAACAGTTGGGGCTAGGCCGGAATGCTGCCTACGAGGCGGCCAAGCGCGGCGACATTCCGACCGTGCGCATCGGGCGCCGGCTGCTCGTACCGCGGGAGGCGATCGACCGCTTGTTGCAGCGCGCGATGGAGCAGCGGTCCGCAGCTTAGTCTCGCCAGGGCGGACTGCCCGATGTCCGAAGTCCTGGGAAGCACGACCGAAGCCGTAAGGCGGCTGGAAGCGCGCGGTATCGCGCCCCGCCGCGCCCGCCGGCTTCTCGTCGAAGGCTTGAAGTCGGGCGAGGTCGCAGCGTTTTTCGTGAGGCCCTTCGACCATAAGCGAAAACGAGCCGACCCCGGCAAATTAACGGACGAACTGATCGACGTTGGCGACGAGCCTAGTGCGTCTGTGGCTCTGATGCTTGAGCCCGATACGATCGGCGGCGGCACGTCGATGGTGATCCTTCGGCCGCAGCTCGAGGTGAACTTGCTCGACGTCGACCGCTTGGCCGAACGCCTGTGCGGGCGCACGACCGACGAGACGCCGAAGAACCGTGGCGGCCGACCGGCGGCTCACAACTGGGATGCAGCCCTGGCGCAGGCTGTCACCCGCATCTGGCAATACGACCTGCCGAAGCACCGGGACGATCTGTCAGGCGAATTGCTGGATTGGTTCGAGCGCACCTCACCGAAACCGCCAGAGCGGCGCACGATCGAAAAAAAGGTCGCCGGATGGTGGGCGCTACTCCAGCTGATCGCCGCGGCCCACTGCGAGCTGCGCCCGTCGGATAGTTCGAGGGGCGGAACCTAAATGCCCCCTTCCAACGTGCATTCCGTCACCGAGCGCGCGATGTGCTATGGGCATGAGCAACGATCGCGATCCGACCGACGCCGGCGAGCCGGTTTACACAATCGACAATCCGCCGCCCGCTCGACCCGCGCCGGAAGCAACCGCCGCGGCCGAATGGGAGCGCATACTCGCCTCGCCGACATTCGACGCGAGGCGGCGCGGTCACCTGCACCCGCGCTTTCTGGAACGGGTGCCAATCCGGCTCTACGGCGTCGCGCAGTTCGACGAGTGCTTCGGCCGGTGCTTTTTCCTGTACCGCGACACGGCGGGCGAGCCGCGGGCGCTGCGGCCGGAGGAGCACGACCGCGCCGGCATCGCCGCTCTGTTTGCCGGCGACGAGGGCTATCTTCTCGCGCTATGGCCGGCGGACGGCGGCGGCTGGGATGACGAGCGCGCGGCCGAGGCGCTCATGTTCTTTCAAGGCTGTATCGGCCTTGTCGACCCGGCGGCGCTCGGCTTCGAGCCGCCCGATGAGCAGTAACGCAGTGGCGCGGCAGCGAGCCGTGGCGCAGGACCAAGAGCCGCCATGACCGAGATCGCCGAGCTGGCGATCGGTGTGGGGCTGCCAGTGTTCCCGTGTCGCGCCGACAAGCGGCCGGCCTGCCCGCACGGTTTCAAGGATGCGGCGATTGCCACCGAGGCGGTGCGCGAATTGTGGCGGCATTGGCCCGGCCCGCTGATCGGCGTGCCGACCGGCAAGGCCTCCGGGCTCTTCGTGCTGGACATCGACCCGGACGGGATCGACTGGCTCGATATGGTGTGCCGCGGCGGCCGCCTGAACGTAACGCGAGTCCACCGCACTCGGCGCGGCGGCTTCCACCTCGTCTACCGCCTGCCGAAAGAACCGCTGCCGAACAGCGCCGGCAAGCTGGCGCGCGGCATCGATACTCGCGGCGAGGGCGGCTATGTGATCTGGCCGCCGTCGGAAGGCTACGAGGTCGTCGAAGATTCGCCGGTCGCCGCCTTGCCGCGCTGGCTCGAACGGCGGTTGCGAGCGCCGGGCCAGGCGGAGGCGGAGCCCGGGACCACAGCCGCCTTTGCCGGTGGCTGGCGAGGCGGGAGCCGCAGCCAGGCGCTGGAACGTTTCGTGGCGCTGAGCCGAGAGGGCGAGCGCAACCAGCGGCTGTTCTGGGCTGCCTGCCGCGCCGCCGAGACTGGCGACTGCCAGCTCGGGCGCCGCCTGATCGCCGCGGCACGGGCCTGTGGCCTCGGCGAGATCGAGGCGCGCCGTACGGTCGAAAGCGCGTTCAAGATGGCCGGCTAGGGGAGCGCCGCATAGTTGGCTGCATCGCGGCGCCGGCTGAGCTTACGGGTCGTCGAGGGCGGCGAGGGCGACGGCACGCGCGGTGGCGGCGATGACCAGCCGCGCCCGGAAGTGCGCCTCGTTCAGGGCCGACGCTTCGATGCGATCGATGAGGCCGAGCGCCACCTGGTGCAACGCGACCGCAACCTGTTCCAGCATGCCGGACGCGTCGTGTGCGTCGGGCCGCAAGTGCTCGACCTTGGCGGCGGTGTCAAGGTCGATGGATTGTGCATCATGGAGGTGACAAACGAACAGATGCGGCTGCGCTTCAACCGCGCCTGCGACATCCGCAAGTTCGACAAGCGGGCCGAGTGCTGGATCAGCGTCGATTGCCCGAAGGATTTCGCCCAAGCCTATCGCGAGCTGCCCGGCACTTGGCGGCTGCCACATCTCCGCGCAGTGACAACCGCGCCGACGCTGCGGCCGGATGGTTCGATCCTTGACCGGCCGGGCTATGATCCGGACAGCGCTGTCTACTACGACCCGCGCGGGGTCACGTTTCCCGAGATCCCGAGTGCCCCGACCCGCGCGCAGGCATTGGCGGCGCTCGAACGGCTCGAAACTCTGTTCGCGACCCTGGACCTGGTCGATGACATCGCCCGTTCCGCGGCGCTGTCGGCCGTGATGACACCGATTCTCAGAAGCGCCATGACGGCGGCGCCGATGCACGGTGTCAGCGCGCCGGTGGCCGGCAGCGGCAAGTCGAAGATCGTCAATATCGCGGCGATCCTCGCCGTTGGTCATCCGGTACCGGTGCTGGCACTCGGCGAAGAGGAGACAGAAAAGCGGCTCGGTGCAGCGCTGATCAGCGGTTCGCCGATGATCGTGCTCGACAATGCCGAGCGCCCGATCGGCGGGGAGCTCCTGTGCCAAGCTATCACCG
>JAFASL010000092.1 GCA_019244535.1 Alphaproteobacteria bacterium | reverse complement strand
CGTCCGTACGGGTGACGTCACAGGCGATCGGCAGGCTCTGGCCCCCGGCGGCTTCGATCTCGCGAGCCAGCTCATCCAGTCGGTCGACCCGCCGCGCAGCCAGCACCACTTTCGCTCCGGCAGCAGCGAGAAGCATCGCGAAATGATGGCCAATGCCGCTCGAAGCGCCGGTCACGAGCGCCGTTTGCCCAGCGAGATCGAAGCTCGGTAGCTGTATCACGCCGAGAGTTCCTTGGCGCGCTCGCGCAATTCGAACTTCTGGATCTTGCCGGTCGAAGTCTTGGGCAACGGTCCGAAGACGATCGTTCGCGGCACTTTGTAGTGCGCTAAATTGGCTCGGCACCAAGCGATGATCTCGTCTGCGGTAACCGGGGCGGTCTCGGGTTTGAGCGTGATGAATGCGCAAGGGCTTTCACCCCAGACCGGGTCGGGTCTCGCGACAACCGCGGCTTCCATGATCTGCGGGTGACGGTAGAGCGCGTCCTCTACTTCGAGTGAGGAAATGTTTTCGCCGCCAGAGATAATGATGTCCTTGGAGCGGTCTTTGATCTCGACATAACCGTCCGGATGACACACAGCGAGATCGCCGGTGTGAAACCAGCCGCCGGCGAAAGCCTCTTCGGTCGATGCCGGGTTCTTCAAATAACCCTTCATCAGAGTATTGCTGCGCAAGACCAGCTCGCCCAAAGTGCTGCCATCGGCTGGGGCGTCGGCCATCGTCTGCGGCTCGACGACGCGCTGGTGGTCGAGCGTCAGGTAATTCACCCCTTGGCGCGCCATCAGGGCCGCCCGCTCCGGCAATGCCAGGCCGGACCACTCGTCCTGCCACGCACAGACCGTCGAGGGACCGTAGCTTTCGGTCAAGCCGTAGAGGTGGGTGACCCGAAACCCCATCCGTTCCATCGCTTCGATCACCGCCGAGGGCGGGGCCGCGCCGCCGGTTGCGACCTCGACGACATGGTCGAAATGCCGCTTCACCGCGTCGGGCGCATGCACGAGCATATTCAGCACGATCGGGGCGCCGCAGAGGTGGGTGACCCGGTGCTCGGCAATCGCGGCGAAAATCGCTGACGAATCGACGCGGCGCAGACAAACATGGGTGCCAGCCATCGCAGTCACCGCCCAGGTGTAGGTCCAGCCGTTGCAGTGAAACATCGGCAGGGTCCACAAATAGGCCGAGCGCTGGTCCAATCCGAAGGTGATCGCGTTGCCGATCGCGTTCAGAAAAGCGCCGCGGTGATGGTAGACGACGCCTTTGGGGTTGCCAGTCGTGCCAGAGGTGTAATTGAGCGTAATCGGCGCCCACTCGTCCTGCGGCCCCGACCAGGCCGCGGCGGGGTCACCTTCGGCGAGGAAGGCTTCATACTCCGTCCCGCCGAGCGAGCTGCCGCCGATGCCGTCATCGATCTCGACGAGCGGTATTGGAGTGCGCAGCTCGGCCAGCGCCTCCGCGACGATCGGCGCGAACTCGCGGTCGGCGATCAACAGCTTCGCTTGGCTATGGTCTAGAATGAAGGCGATCGACCGCGCGTCGAGCCGGTAATTCAGCGCATTGAGGACCGCGCCGGCCATCGGCACCCCGTAATGCGCTTCGAGCAACGCAGGCACATTCGGCGCCAGCACTGCAACGGTGTCGCTGCGCCCGATCCCACGCCGGCGCAACGCATCGGCAAATTTACGGCAGCGCTGATAGAACTGAGCGTAAGTCAGCCGGGCGGCATCGTGGATAATCGCCGTTTTGTCGGGGTAGATCGCGGCGGTGCGCGATAGGAACCCCAAAGGGCTCAGCGCCGCAAAATTCGCCGAATTCCGGGCGAGGTGCGGCGCATCATAGAGGTCCCGCCCAGGCGAGTATTCGGCCGATGACACGTCAACCCTCGTCGCAGCCCGCTCCTTCTCTCCGCATCCTCACGAGAGGCCGGGCCGAGGTCAAGCGGCGGGAGCGGCCCGGAGTGCAACAATTTAAAATTTCCGCTTCTCGACCAAGAGCTGCCCAAGACCGTGCCAGCAATGGTCGGCTGGAATTGCCCCATTGCGGCCGTCGCCGGCGACGCCTCACAACCGCGCGGTCGGGTATAGGCAGTTGGTCATACTTTTCGGCGTTCCGGAAGATTATAACGAGGTCAGTCACCTTTCACAGTTCCACCTCCTCAATGCCACAGACAGTGTTTGGTTGAACCTCTGACCAAGCGGCGTAACCTGCGGGTTTTGTCGGTTACCCGGGAAGAGAACCTGCCCGCCATCGCGATTCGAAGGAGACGGTCGACATGAAAAGGAAGCACAAACACCAACACGCTGGTGGCGAAGTGACGGAATTAGC
>JAFASL010000088.1 GCA_019244535.1 Alphaproteobacteria bacterium | reverse complement strand
TCAGGTGTCGACCGCGATGGGCGGACTTGCGGCCCGGCTCGCGGGTGAACGCTATCTCGGTCTCAACCTCGACCGCGGCCGGCACGCGGCCGAGCTGAAGGCGGTGCTTGGCGGCATCAAGGGCCCCCTGATGAAGGTGGCCCAGCTGCTTGCCACGATACCCGAGGCTTTGCCCAAAGAGTACGTCCAAGAGCTGGTTCAATTGCAGGCGGATGCGCCCGCGATGGGCTGGCCGTTTGTGAGGAGGCGTATGGCCGGCGAGCTTGGCGCGGACTGGCGCAGCCGGTTTGGCGAGTTCGACAGAACCGCGGCGCGCGCCGCCTCGCTCGGGCAGGTGCACCGGGCGGCCGCGCTCGACGGCACTCCACTGGCTTGCAAGCTGCAATACCCGGATATGGCCTCGGCGGTCGAGGCCGATTTGCGCCAGCTGAAGCTCGCGATGAGCCTCTATGAGCGGTATGACCGGGCGGTTACCACCGCGGAGATCCACGCCGAGATTGCCGACCGGTTAAGAGAGGAGCTCGACTATAGGCGCGAGGCCGCTCATATGCGACTTTATGGCCGGATCCTGCGCGGTGAACCCGGTGTCGCAGTGCCGGTACCTATTCCCGAGCTGTCCACGAACCGACTCTTGACGATGACCTGGCTCGACGGTGCACCCATCCTCGACACTACCAAAGCCCCCCTCGAGGAGCGCAATGAGATCGCGCTACGGATGTTTCGCATCTGGTATGTGCCTTTTTATTACTTCGGGGTCATCCACGGGGATCCGCATCTCGGGAACTATACCGTTGCGCCGGATCGTACGGTCAACCTGCTCGATTTCGGGTGTATCCGCGTCTTTCGCGCTTCTTTCGTCCGCGGCGTTATCGATCTTTACCACGCGCTGCAGCGCGGCGATCGCGATCTTGCCGTCCAAGCTTATCGGAGCTGGGGCTTTGGCAATCTATCGTCGGAGATCATTGATGTGCTGAACCGCTGGGCACGTTATGTCTATGGCCCGCTGCTCGACGATCGCGCCCGGTTGATTCAGGAGAAGGCGAGCGGCGTCGATGGTGCTGCGGTGGTAGAGAGCGTGCACCGCGACATCCGCCGGCTTGGCGGCGTGCGGCCGCCGCGCGAATTTGTTTTCATGGACCGTGCGGCGATCGGTCTCGGCTCAGTGTTTCTGCACCTGAAAGCGGAAATCAACTGGTATCGGCTCTTTCACGAATTGATCGAGGATTTCGATGAGGCCGAGCTGGCCGCCCGCCAGCAGGCCGCTCTAAAAGCGGCGGGGGTGCCGGATGGCGGCCGTCCGGCTCGCAAGCGGCGGGAGGTTAAGCAAGAGCGGCTGTGATCCGTTTCTTGCACCGGCGGTGTTGAGCAGGCAATATCCGCGCGTCCAACGACCGGTCGATCCGCCATGCGGCTGTTTATTGTTCTGGCGCTTCCAGCGGTTCTTGCAACCGCCTGCACACCGTTCATCCCCATCAAGGACGATTTCGGCACCAGTGCGGTCAAGCCGACCGGCAATATCCCGCCCGAATTTGCCGAGTTCAACCGTTACGATCCGCAGGTCAACGCGGTCGTCAGCGAGCAGATCTGCGCCACTCCTTATATATTAGACACGGAGAAGTCGCTGCGGGCCACGCCCGGCGAGTTCGCCGCGTGGATAGGGCGCTGCGAGCAATATCAGATCCGACTCGACAATTTGGCTGAGCACTTCTCCCCCTGACGGGGGCCTGCTCGCTTGCGCCAGCGATGTTGCTATTGGTCTACCGTCGCGGTGTGAATCCCGTTTCGGGAAGAACACGGGCCGGTGTTACGTTGTGGCTTGACCCACAGTTCGGCGTAGCAGCTCACAAGCATGTCAGAAACGGTTCTGGTAACGGGCGGGGCGGGCTACATCGGCAGCCACGCCTGCAAGGTGCTGGCGCGAGCCGGATATCGGCCGGTGGTCTTCGACAACCTGTCGCGCAGCCACCGCGCGGCCGTGCGTTGGGGGCCGCTCGTCGAGGGGGATCTGGCTGAGCGCGAAAAATTAGCGGCAGCGCTGAACCACTATGCTGTCGCTTTCGTCATGCATTTCGCGGCGTTCGCTTACGTCGGAGAATCGATGACCGATCCGGCACTGTATTATGCAAATAATCTCGGCGGGACTTTGTCCTTGCTCGAAGCAATGCGCGCGACCGGTGTCGATAAGATAGTGTTTTCCTCGACCTGCGCTACATACGGAATACCAACCGAGTCGCCGATCCCTGAGAATTCCCCGCAGTTGCCGGTCAACCCTTACGGCGAGACCAAGCTGGCGATCGAACGGGCGCTTCACTGGTATGGCGAGGCCTATGGTTTGCGGTCAGTATCGCTGCGTTATTTCAATGCTGCCGGCGCCGACCCGGAGGGCGAGATCGGCGAACGGCACGAGCCGGAAACGCATCTCGTCCCGCTGGCTGTGGAGGCCGCGCTCGGACAGCGCCCGCAAATCGATGTCTATGGAACCGATTACCAGACCCCTGATGGGACGGCGATTCGCGACTACATCCATGTCCAGGATCTCGCCGAAGCGCATCTGCGCGCGCTTGAATATCTTCACGCCGGGCAGCAAAGCGTGGCGCTCAACCTCGGCACTGGCCACGGCCAGTCGGTGCGGGAAGTGATCCGGGCGGTCGAATCGGCCAGCGGAAAAGTCGTACCCCGCCGCGAAACTGCACGACGGCCCGGCGATCCGCCGGTTCTCGTCGCCGATCCCAGTCGTGCGGCCGAGTTGCTCGGGTGGCGCGCGCGTATTTCAGATCTCGACACGATCGTTCGCACTGCGCTGGTCTGGCATCAGCGCGGATCGGCAAATTCCCATCGCGGGGAATAAAGCTGATGGATGCCCATTATGCGTACGCCGCCACCAACCGCGGGCCGGCTGACGATGCGTGCGTCGCGGAGCCTCCGCGATGACAATCCTTAATGATGCCGAAGAGGTTGCGGCGCGCCCCCGGGCGGCAAAGACAGTGAAGCTCAACCCGCCTGACCCTGTGCGAGTGCAGGGCAAATTCTTTTTTGTTGGCGATAAGAAACACTTCATCAAAGGCGTGACGTACGGTCCATTTCCAGAGGGCAGTCACGGCGAGCAGTTTCCCGAATACGCGGCGGTCAAGGCTGATTTTGCACTGATGGCGGAAGCCGGCATCAACACCATCCGGGTGTTCACGGTGCCGCCCCTATGGCTGCTCGATGCCGCGCAGGAAGAAGGATTGAAAGTCCTCGTCGGTCTTCCGTGGTCGCAGCACATCGCGTTCCTCGACAGTCCCAACGCGCAGCGGCAGATCCGCGAGGATGTAGCCGCGGGCGTGCGGGCGTGCCGCCATCATCCGGCGGTGTTCGCTTATCTGATCGGCAATGAGATCCCGCCCGATATGGTGCGCTGGCAGGGCGCGGAAGCCGTACGCAGATTTCTGAAGAGCCTCGTCGTCTGCGTGAAGACCGAACACCCGGACGCGCTCGTCAGCTACGCCAATTATCCATCGACTGAATATCTAACAGTCGATTTTATCGATTTTGTCTGCTTCAACGTGTATCTGCACGATCAGCAGGCTTTTCGTCGTTATATTTCAAGGTTGCACAATGTCGCTGTCGATCAACCGTTGATCCTGACTGAATTCGGCGTCGACTCGTACAGCGAGGGCGAGGAGGGGCAACGGCAAGTGCTGTCGTGGCAGGTGCACACCGCCTTCGAGACCGGCGTTGCCGGCACATTCATTTTCGCGTGGACCGACGAGTGGTTTACCGGCGGTCATTTGGTCGAAAACTGGGCCTTCGGACTTGTCGATCGTGACCGCCGGCCGAAACCGTCGTTCGACGAGGTGGTGCGGCAGTACTCCGGGATACTGCCACCGCCGTTGCGGCGCTATCCAAGGGTGTCCGTGGTTGTCTGCGCGTACAATGCCGAGCGCACGATGGACCAGTGCTTGGGCGCGTTGGCGGTGCTCAATTACCCGGATTATGAGGTTATTGTCGTCAATGACGGCTCGTGCGATCGGACGCTCGAGATCGCCGAGAGCCACGCATATTGCCGCATCATCAGCCAGCACAATAAAGGCTTGAGCGCCGCGCGCAATGTCGGGGCCGAGGCGGCAAGCGGAGAATTCGTGGCCTATACCGACAGCGACTGCGTAGCGGACCCCGACTGGCTGACTTATCTCGTCGCAAAGATGGAAGCGGGCAATCTAGCCGCGTGCGGCGGGCCAAATTTTCCGCCGCCCGAGGACGATTTGGTCCCCGCCGCGGTCGCGGTCGCGCCCGGCGGTCCGACCCATGTATTGATCAGCGATGAAGTGGCCGAGCACATCGCGGGCTGCAATATGGCTTTCCGCCGCGATGTGCTGCAGCAGCTCGGCGGGTTTGATCCGGTTTATCGCGCTGCCGGCGATGATGTCGACATCTGCTGGCGCTTTCAGGATGCCGGATACACCATAGGATTCAGCCCCGCCGCCACTGTCTGGCATTTTCGCCGGAATACGGTGAAGGCTTATTGCGCGCAGCAACGCGGTTACGGCAAAGCCGAAGCGCTGGTCTATTCGAAACACCCGTTCCGCTTCAACCTGTTCGGACAAGCCAAATGGCTCGGCCGCATCTATGGTGACCTCTCCACCTCGCTGCTGCTGTCGCGCCGCCCGGTGATTTATTCGGGAGTTTTCGGGCGCGGGCTGTTTCAAACATTGTACGAACCGCCATCCTCTTTGACCGCTTTCCTGCCGTTGAGCTTCGAATGGAGTGCCAGTTCGGTCCCTCTCGCTTTGGCGGGCATGATCTGTGGGGCATGGTGGTGGCTGCTTACCGTTCCGCTTCTCGTTACCTGGACCATGTGCATCAACGGTGCCCGCAAGGCTCCGATCGATAAACGGTTCAGCGGCCTCAAGGCCCGGGCCCTGGTTGCTCTATTGATTTATCTCGGCCCTCTATTGCGTGGCTGGGAGCGGACGAGATGGCGGCTGAAGGAGCTGCAGATACAGGAGCACATCGGGCCGGTTGCTAGCGAGCAGAGCGCCCGCATCGATTGGGGCGCGCGCGCATTCCATCTTTCCTACTGGAGCGAAGGCGGGACCGAGAAGGAAGCGCTGATCGACGGATTGATGGATTTTCTTGTCCCGCAGAAATATTTCGTCGTCCCGGATACCGGATGGAGTAATTGGGATCTAAAGATCGCGCGGGGACTGTGCAGCCGCGCATTGCTCCTCGTCTGTACCGAGAACCATGGCGGTGCAAAGCGGTTATTGCGCGTGCGCTGCGCGATGCGCTTTTCGCGTTTCGCTTCATTCCTCTTGCGCAGCTGCGCCGCGTTGACCGCCTTCGCGCTGATCCTTGACTGGCCGTTGACGGCGGCGGCGATCGGGGGTGTCGGGCTGATCAGCACTGCGGCGATCGGTTCACAGCTGGTTCGGTTTGGCAGACTTATGCATTGCATCATCGAGACAGTCGCCAAACAGTTGCCGATCATTCCAGCCGAGCCCGCGGCGCGACCCGAGTTGCCGATCGGCACTCAACGCACGGCCTAATTTTGCTGGCAAAATTCCTTCCTTATCTGCGCCCATATTGGTGGCGGGTCGCCTGGGCACTTCTGCAAGTTGTGCTGATCGCCGGTTTCGAGCTGCTGAAGCCGTGGCCGCTGCAGGTTGTTATCGACAACGTGCTCGGCAGTAAGCCATTGCCGATTGCCGCCTTGGCGTCGACGTCTCAGAAGGCGGTGCTGCTCCTCGCGTGCCTTGGCCTAGTTGTCGTGCATCTCGGCGCGGGGGGGCTGACCCTGCTCCACAATTACACGACCATCGGCGTTGGGCAGCGGATGGTTAATGATCTGCGCGGCGCCCTCTACGCGCACCTGCAGCGGCTGTCTCTGGCCTTTCACAGCCGGCAACGCGTTGGCGATTTGCTCTATCGTATAACGGCTGACAGCTTTGCCGTCCAGACCATGATCATGAACGGCGCATTGCCGATCCTATCGGCCGCCGTGCTGCTTGGTGGCATGCTCGTCGTTCTGCTTCCGCTCGATCCGATATTGACCCTGTTGTCGTTGACTGTCGTCCCGCTACTCTTTGCTCTCATTCTCGGATTTAATCGAAAGATCGTCGATATCGCGACCGAAGTCCGCACCACCGAAAGCCGCGTCTATTCAGTGGTGCAATGGGCAATGTCGTCGATCAAGCTAGTGCAGGCCTTCACCAAGGAGGACGAGGAGCATCGTCGGTTTATGGGCGCGAGCGGGGAGAGCCTGCGGGCGACCTTGCGTCTCTATAACTGGCAGACGCTCTACTCGGGAGCGGTCAACCTGGTGATTGCCGGCGGCACCGCGCTGGTTGTCTATGCGGGTGCACGTGCCGTGATTTCAGGGCGGCTGTCAGTCGGCCAGCTGATCGTTTTCATTTCATACCTCGCACAGCTCTACGCGCCGATCAATCAGATCTCCCAGAGTTGGGGGCTGATAGCCGGTGCGCGGGTCGGGGCGCGACGGGTTTTCGATATACTCGATACCGAAGCCGATCTCAGAGACGGGAGCCGCAGCTTTCCTTTGGAAGGGGCGCGCGGCGATGTTGCCTGGCGCAATGTGTCGTTCCGCTACCGGCCCGAGACGCCGGTTCTAGACGGCGTCGATGTACGCGTGCCGGCAGGCTCCAAAATCGCGGTGATCGGTCCGACCGGTGCCGGTAAGTCGACGCTGCTCGGGCTATTGCCGCGGTTTTTTGATCCGTCTGTTGGAGTGGTGGAAATAGATGGAGTCGATCTGCGCGAATACCAGCTCAAGTCACTGCGCAGCCAAATCTCGATGGTGCTGCAACCGCCGCTCATTTTTCCCCTCTCGGTGCGGGACAATATCGCCTATGGCCGGCCCGGGGCTAGCAATGCGGAGATCGAAGAGGCGGCTCGGCTGGCGCGCATACACGATTTTATTGCATCGCTTCCCGAGGGCTACGACACGGTGGTGGGTGAAACCGGCGTGGCGCTTTCCGAAGGCGAGAGGCAGCGGATCACGATAGCCCGCGCGCTATTGCGCGATGCGCCGATCCTTATCCTGGATGAGCCGACCTCGGCCCTCGATGTCGCAACGGAGGCCTTGGTCATGGCCGCCATCGAGCGGCTTGTGGCGGCGCGGACGACCTTCATCATCGCCCACAGGCTGTCGACCGTGCGGCGCTGCGACCGTATTATCGTATTACGCGACGGCATTGTTGCCGAGGAGGGTACCTTGGCGGACCTGCTGCGTCGCAACGGTCTGTTCGCAGAATATTACCGCACGCAATTTCCTCCTGAGGTGCAGCAAAACGCCCAGTTGGGGCTCGATGCCTGAACCGGACAGAAAGCGCTGATCGTGCAAATGCCCCGCAGCATGTCGAATGGCAGCGCTCGGCGCGCTCAGCAATCGCCCGAGAATCTGCTCCGATCTAGCTGCGGCATTTGACCCGGCTAAGGTCCGGCATCACGTGGTGATGTTTGTTATCGGCGGCTATGGGGGAAGAGCACAGAATTAACGATGGATTGTTGCAATGCCGTGAGCAACCCCCTAGGCTGGGTCCGTCGAAAGCGCCGACAGCGCGCTTGACCTGATCTAGCCGAGACCTGGTCCCTTGGCTCTGCCACCGGACACCCACGGTTCGGTAGCATGGGGGATTGGGGCATGGTCGCCGAAACGCCAAGCCGGGGCAGCGCGTGCTGCCCCGAAAACAGTACACGTTTCCTCCTGGCCAAATTGTCGTTGCCGATCTGCCTGAAACGGATGCCGGCTGCGGCAATATCGGCGGTCGTCGTGATTGCGGTCGCGGCGTGCTATTTTGGGCTCGGCGGTGAGCGAGCAGCCGCCAACACGGAAGCGTCTATCGATCAAGCCGAACTATCCGATGCCGAAGTTCGGGACGGCACCGCGCCGAGCGATCCGCTGCCGGCCGATGCGCGGGACCGATCACTGACGCGGACCGCCGGATTTGAGCAAAATTGTGCCCCGCTCGATGTCGAGCATCGACGGAAACCGTCTGCGCTCCGCCGCCTCGCGGGGCTGATCGAGACAGATTTTGCTGAACCAGATGCCGCTCTATCTCAACCCGAGGCGCTGAAATCCGATGGGCCGCCGGAACCTGAGCCCCAATCGCGCAACCTCGCGGAGTTGACGCGCCAAGCCGTTGCCGAAGCCAAGCGGCTGCTCGCTTCGACCGGCCTCAATGTGGACCGCTTGTTTCCCCAATTGGGTCACGACCATGGCGGTCGAGGCGGCCCGTTTGTCGCACCCCCGAAAGGCAGCCGGCCCGACGAGGAGAGCCCAGCCAAAATGGAGGAATTGCGCAGTTTGATGAGATCGCTGCCGCTATTGGTGCCGCTCGACTATTATCAGCTCGAAAGCCGGTTTGGCCCGCGGCGCGACCCCTTCAATCACCGCTTGGCGTTTCATACCGGGATCGACTTGTCGGCGCCTTACATGTCTCCGGTCCATGCAACGGCGGCGGGGACCGTATCCTTTGCCGGCTATCGCAGCGATTACGGCAAGGTGGTCGAAATCGACCACGGAAACGGCATCGCCACCGTCTATGGACACCTCCATCGCTTTATCGTCTCGGTCGGCCAACGCGTAGCCGAGCGTGAGCTGATCGGGCTTCTCGGCAGCAGCGGCCGCAGCTCAGGGCCTCACGTGCATTACGAGATCCTCGTCAACTACGAGCCACAGGACCCGGAAAAGTTCATCGGTCTCGCCCGCCTGATCCCTGCCGCCGAGACGCCGGGCATGCCCGATCAATAGACCAGCCATAAGGAACGCGGAGGCAGGCGACATTCGCTGTTCGGATCCGAGAATTTCTGGCTATTTTTGCTGTTTTCTGCAGCGAAGTATCAGCCATGGAGACCCCGTTTTCCGCAGAAGCCTTGAGTCGCCGGGGGTCTGGCTAAAACGAAGAGAAATCGGAACTCTCCGTTGTTGTCTGCGGGAGAGATCACGGATCACGCGGTCAAATCTCATACCTGATCACGGCGGCGTTGCAACCACCGTGCGAGGCGGCGGAGGCGGTCATTTTTCGGGGATGCCGTGCTCACGCGACAGGGCGGCGATGCGATCCGAAAACTGCGGCGTGTAGTAGCGGGCCCAAAAGCGTTTTGTGGTCGACAGCGTCCACTTCGGAGCGAGCGCGCGGAACGCCGCAAACTCTGCGGCCGCGTTCTCTTTGCGGCCCCCAAGCGCGTAGGACAGGCCGAGCCAGAGGCGGACCCGAGGGACGCTCCGCCATTGGGGTGGACCGCTCTCGAGCACTTTAATCGCCTCGTCGACCCGTCCCAACTGATCATAGACCTCAGCCAGAAAGAGGCCATTCTGTGACGAAGCCGGATCGACATCGCGCGCCCGCTCGAACCATCCCGCAGCCTTAGCGTAGTTTCCGG
>JAFASL010000048.1 GCA_019244535.1 Alphaproteobacteria bacterium | reverse complement strand
TCGGCTTCTGCGGAGGCAGCCATTGTCAAACCGGCCATACCGAACGTCCGATCGGAGCAGGCTGCAAACGCGTGTTTGCTCGAATGAGTGAAATGGGTGAATTCTTATGTTCGTTGGACCAACGTCAATGAAGCACGCCGCGCGAATATGCGGTGGCTGACGGCCTGCGGACTGGCAGGAAGCTATCGCATGCCATACCCGAGGACGCCGCGGCGTCGAGCAACATCGGCGGTCTGAAACGCGGCGAGTATTCGGCGCTCATGCCTGCGTTTGCCGCAGCACATCAGGTGGACAGGATAGCCGTAAAAGAGATCGTGCCGCATTGGGACAAGTACGCCGAGACGATTCCTACCGGCCATTGACGACCAACGCTGCGATGGTACGACGTGCGACACTTGAAGATGCCGAGGTGCTGGGCATCATAGGCCCTGCTGCCTATGCTGAAGCATGTGGCCATCTGTGGGACCGCCCGGACGCCTATTCCGACCATCTGCGAACATTCGGCGTCCGCGCGTTTTTATCGATGATCGTCGGCTCAATGGACCCGGTAGAGCGTCGACTTGGCGGAGCCGAGATACCCCGTATCTACATTATCGGACCAGCACAACGCACCGGCCTGGGCCGCTTGCTACTCGATGCCGCGGTTGAACAGGCGCAGACCGAGGCTCTGTCCCACATTTGGCTCGACGTTATGGCATCAGCAACGGCGGCACGGCGCGCCTATTCCAAGTGGGGTTTCCGAGAGATTGGCGGACGCCGATTCGAAAAGCCCGTCAAGGTTGGCCAATCCGAGATGATGTTCTATTGAAAGAGGTTAAGCAAAGCTCGGGCTAGGCGTCGCAATGCTGAATAGCTCGACCCGTAGGGCTCGACGAGAGCCGACGAGATCCGCCAAACTGCGCTATGACCGAAAAGGGAGGAAGCCGATGGATCGAACCGGGCAGTGCCACTGTGGCTCGCTTAGAGTAATTACCACGGGGGAACCGGATCGGGTCTACCTGTGCCACTGTCAGGCGTGCCAACGCCGCACCGGAACCGCTTTCCACTTCGGTGCAGCTTTTCCGAAAAAGCAGGTGCAGCTCGATGGGGAGCGGAAGATCTACGAACGCGACGCCGACAGCGGCTACCGGATTCGATTTCATTTCTGCCCGAACTGCGGCACCACCCTCTATTGGGAGGGGGATCGCAACCCCGCTGTTTGTGGTGTCGCGGTCGGCGCGTTCGACATCTCGGCCTTTACACCGCCCAGCGACTCAATCTGGGAGGAGTCGATGTATCCGTGGCTCGGCCTGCCGCCGAGTGCAGCGCATCATCGACAAGGTCGACCACCGATGACAAATCAGACGTAACAGCGTGCTGGCGCGTGGCGCGGCGAAGGGCTAGGTTACAGATATCCGTCCGCTTCTACAATTTGGCCTCGCCGCCTCGATGCGGTTCAATCAATCCATCATGATGACGGTGAACACGCCGAGATTGTGATCGTAGAGGGACTTGAGCAGTCAGGTTAGCCCTAGTGACCGCCGCCGTTAGCACCAGCCCTCTTGCCCGCTTTGGGGGGATCAGGTCCCGCCAATTCCGAGTTTGTGATCTGGGACCGGAACGCAAGACCCACCCTGCCTGTTGACGTGTAATCTCGAAACAACAGGAACTTGTCGATGAAAGCGGTGTATGCTGCGGCCACCATCGCGGTGTTTGCGATGGGACTTGCGCAAGGCGCGGGCGCACAAAACACACGAGCACCGGCCAATCCGGATGCGAGCACTCCAGCAGTGGCAAACCCCAATGCCAATAATCCGGGAGCGCCCGCCGCCGGTGCCAACAGCTTTACCGAGGGCCAGGCCAAATCCCGCATTGAGGCGGCCGGTTACTCCAATATCACCGGCCTGACCAAAGACAAAGACGGGATCTGGAGAGGCAAAGCCTCGAAAGCAGGCAAAGCCGTCGATGTTGCGCTCGACTACCAGGGCAATGTCGTGGCGAAATAACGATTTTTGGATCTTACCTTTAGATGATGAGGCAAAAATGACCCAGGTAGTGACGGCCCTTTACGACAGCTATGATTCAGCAGTCTCTGCAGTAAACGCGCTTGAGGACGCAGGGATACCGCATTCGGATATTAGCATCGTTTCAAACAATGCCGATGACCGCTATCGGCGGGACGATAGGACGAAAACCGCGGAGGACGCAGGTAAGGGCGCCGGGATCGGCGCTGCCGTTGGGGGCGTTGGCGGTCTTTTGACGGGGCTTGGGCTTATGGCGATCCCAGGCGTCGGACCGGTAATCGCTGCTGGTTGGTTGGCTGCTACCGCGGCCGGTGCCGCGACAGGCGCGGTCGTGGGCGGTGCCGCGGGCGGGCTTGTCGGCGGACTTACGAAAGAAGGCGTCCCCGAGGAAGAGGCGAATTTCTATGCAGAAGGCGTGCGGCGCGGCGGCACGCTCGTCTCAGCCCGAGTGGACGATGCGCGGGCACCGGCGACTCGAGAGATCCTGCAGCGCTACAAAGCGGTCGATCCGAGACTTCGTGGCGCAGCATATCGGGAGAGCGGATGGACCTCTTTCGACGAAAACGCGCCGGTTTACAGCGCTGACCAAATCGCAGCCGAGCGGTCACGTTATCTCCAATAGCGGACCTCGATTAGGGAAGACACCCTCGGCCGGCGTGGTTGTGGTTACCGGCACGCCGGTCCCGGGGTGCCTGCTCGCCCCTAATTAATGGCCAGCAAGCCATTCACGGCTTTACGGGCAGGGGCGAATAGACGCTCCGCTGTGCAAGGCAGCAGGCCCTCAGATCTTTGTAACGGGAACCTCATGGTCTGAATGGTTTGACGCGCCGCTCCGCAGGCGCGGTCCGCGCGGTCCCAAAGCTGGATCAACTCGCAATGATTCGGGGCCACGACGCTTTCTCCCGGAGACGGTTTCTTACTCCTCGATAGTACGCTTCAAGCAACTGACGGTCGATACGGCGCCTCAGCAAAACTGGTGAAGGCAGGCCCGTGGCGAACAGAACTCTACCCGATCCGTGCAGGGTCGGTGTCAACGGCCCACTCTCCTCGGCACCCTTACCGGCTGTTCAAACGCCTATGGACGGCGACTTCGCTGCTGAGAACCCGGGGCCGAGCCAGGCACGGGTCACCATCACCGTGGTGATGGTGGTCTGGTAATCCAGGAAGCAGCAGCGATAGGTCGGCATCCCGTGGCCTTGGCGGGACAACGCGCCGAGCGCA
This sequence comes from Alphaproteobacteria bacterium, assembly GCA_019244535.1. GTDB lineage: Bacteria > Pseudomonadota > Alphaproteobacteria > ATCC43930 > CGMCC-115725 > AP-15. Next base: position 297 of record JAFASL010000048.1, on the reverse strand, counting down.
GCGCCCCATAGGACGTTGCTTCGGGCGAAGTGTATCTTGTCGCAATTCCGGCCTCACTAGGGAACTGGGTGACATTCCGGTCGTTTGCAGCCGATCTGCCAGGGTCTGCCGGGCGGGAGGATCGGGTTCTGCGTTCAGCCTCGGGAAATTGGGCCACAAGGCCAAGGGTGAGCAGTGCTCGCTATGAGATGCTGGTCCGAGCGGTCACGGACTATGCGATCTACATGCTCGACCTCGACGGGCACGTTCTCAGCTGGAATGCTGGTGCTGAGCGCCTGAAGGGGTATGCCGAAAACG
>JAFASL010000005.1 GCA_019244535.1 Alphaproteobacteria bacterium | reverse complement strand
TGCGCCGCCCGATCCGGCTCAAGGCTGATTGCCGCTGCCGGACCGAAGATCGCCGCGGCGGTGCCGAGGCCGACCGCTGCCGTCAGAGCGGCGGCGGATAGAACTATCTTGCTGGTTTTCTTTGTTGCAGATCTCGCTCCGGCAGCGCTCATGGGGACCTCCCCTTCGCATAGGATGACTTGACACTGTCTAAAAATAAAGCCAGCGACTTGACAGTGTCAAGGGGCGCCGGTAAAAATTTTCCCACCATGCGAAACACCACTGATCTGCGCCAAAAGGTGCTGCAGGCGAGCCTGGCCCTGATTGAAGAGGGTGGGCTCGACCGGCTCAGCATGCGCGAGGTGGCACGCAAATCCGGCGTGAGCCATCAGGCGCCCTACTATTATTTCGGCGACCGTGAGGCCATTCTCGCCGCCATCGCAGGCGAAGGTTTCTCAAAGCTCGGACAGTCGTTCCTGAGCGCGATCGCTCGAGCTGGGTCCGACCCGGCCAAGGCCTTGGAAGGCATCGGCCGCGCTTATGTCGGGTTTGCCCTGCGCCATCCCGCCTATTTTCAGGCAATGTTTCGGGCCGACGCGGTCCCGCTCGATCGCTACCCAGACGTGCGCAAACGCGAAGATGCAACGTTTGGCCAGCTGGTCGAGGAGATCGGCAAGGTGTTTGCCGATCAACCGTCCGCGGTCAGCCTAACAATTTCCATTGCTTGCTGGGCGATGGTGCACGGCTTGGCGACACTCATCCTGGAAGGAACCCTTGCGCGTACAGTCGGGATTCCTCGAGCGCGGCAAAGACAGATGGCCAACGAGGTGATCGGGACATTCACGAGCTTATTTATCAAGGACCGCATGTGATGCGGGGAAAACCGAAAGTCCTGTCTTGCTCGCCACGCCTTGCGGTCTCCTTCGACAGTGAGGCCAACCTGCGGGGATGGCTCGGTCTGAGACTGGTGAGCCGCCCACAGCGTCCGGCCTGTGCCGCGATCTCTCTTAGCAGTTGTGTATCTATGCTCAATCACAAGTGAAAAAGTCGGACAAACCTATTGAGCGGTAAAAGCGAATGAGCGATCTTCCTAGCAATCAAAACTGTATGTACCCGATATGGGGCCGTATTGTGGGCCGATGCGGCTGGACGGGCCGACTGGCGCAACGGAAGATCGGAATCGGCCAATGAGGGGGAAGCGCAATGAGCATCAAATCGAAAGGACTGTTATTTTCGACGATTTCGCTCGTCGTAGTCCGCGTTGTCTGCACTCCTAGCAGCGCCGCCACATGCCAGGGCTTGGCTGGTCTTACATTGCCGAACGCCGCCGTCACGGCCGCCCAATCGATCACGAGCGGGAGCTTCACGCCCCCAGGATCGACGACGCCATTGACCGGCCTGCCGCCCTTCTGTCGGGTCGCCGTGACGTCGAGGCCGACCAACGATTCGATCATCAATCTCGAAGTCTGGATACCCTTGGGCGCAGGCTGGAACGGAAAATACGAGCAGCTCGGTTGCGGCGGGTTCTGCGGCAGCATCAGCTATAGTGGTCTCGGCAGAGCGATCGGCCGCGGCTATGCAAGCGCGGCAACGGATGATGGAAGCCAGGCGGGGGGTCTTGCCACCTTTGCCCTCGGACATCCTGAGAAGATCATCGACTTCGGCTATCGCGCCCTCAAGGAGACGACCGACAAGGCTAAAGCGATCATCGCCGCGTTCGAAGGCAACGGGCCGCATCCCTCCTATTTCAACGGCTGCTCGGATGGCGGTCGCGAGGCGCTCCAGGAGGCGCAGCGCTTTCCTGACGATTTCGACGGCATCATCGTGGGATCGCCGGCCAATGCCTGGACGCATCTTTTCTCGGGCTTCATCTGGAACGAACAAGCTCTGCTCGACGATCCCGCGAGCTACATTCCGCCCTCCCTTCTGCCGGTCCTGAGCAAGGCCGCGATCGCCCAGTGCGTCAAGCAGGATGGCGGCGTGCCGACCGATATCTTCCTCAACGATCCTCGTGATTGCCCTTTCGACCCGGCCTCGGTCCAGTGCACGCCCGGCCAGGATCCCACCACCTGCCTCAGCGCCGCGCAGGTCAAAGCGGCGAGAAAGATCTATAGCGGGCCGCACGACCCGAGGACCGGAGAACTGATCTTCCCCGGATACGAACCGGGCAGCGAATCCAACGCCGCCAACTGGCCGCTCTGGATCGTCGGAGCCTCCCGCGCCGCCGACTTATCGGGCAACATTTCTGCCGGGCAAGCACTGCAGGAGTTCTTCGGCAACAACTTCTTTGCCGATTTCGTGTTCCAGAACCCGAACTTCGACTTCCATACCTTCAACTTCACGAGCGACGTCGCGATCGCCGACGATGGAGTGGGCGAGATCGTCAACTCGATCAATCCGGACCTCCGCCCGTTCAAGAACCATGGCGGCAAGATGATCCACTATGTCGGCTGGGCGGATTCGGCGATCGCGCCGATGAACAGCGTGAACTATTACCAGCAGGTGCAGGATGTACTCCGCACCGCGGTGCAACGGGACCACGATGGCGATAGTCTCGAGGAAATCCAGGAGTTCTACCGCCTCTTCATGGTCCCGGGAATGGCGCATTGCGGCGGCGGCGATGGTCCGAACGCATTCGGCAACGGCCTCGATGCGCCCGTGATCGATGCCGAACACGACCTTTTGCAAGCGCTGGACCGGTGGGTCGAAAACGGCATTGCGCCGGACAAAATCATTGCGACGCACTATATAAACAATAGTCCCGCCAACGGCGTCCAATTCCAGCGCCCGCTCTGCCCCTTCCCGCAGGCAGCGCGCTATAACCGCGTGGGCGATCCCTCTAATGCCAATAGCTTCACGTGCGTCGATGATGAACCCGACCGCGATCCCCGGGACCAAAATCTCCCGCCGGGCTATTGACGGCGATGGAGACCGTGATCACAACTGAAGACTGCTGAACTTTGTGGGCGGGTGCCGAGCAGCACCCGCCTACTTTTCCGAGAACCGCCGACTTCTCTTACCCGAGATTTCTTTGGCTTTGCGCAGCCCTGCTTCCGCGTGCGAGCGCCGCCCTGTTTACAGTAAGCTGATGAAGCGTAACATGAGCTGCATGGCGATCTGGCCAAAATCAATCTCGACTACACCCGCATAACCGCCCCGGCTGGCGGCGAAGTGAGCGAACGCGACGTCCGCGCCGGGCAGTACGTCCACGCCGGGACGCAGGTCATCGCCTTCGTGCGGACAATGTCTGGGTGGTCGC
>JAFASL010000827.1 GCA_019244535.1 Alphaproteobacteria bacterium | reverse complement strand
CGAGCGAGGGAAAAGCAGAAGGCGTACGCGAGATCCTGCTCGCGATGCAGAAGGAATATTTGATCGAGCTGGGCGATGCGGTCATCGCCGTGAAGGAATCCGGCGGGCGCGTCAAGCTGAACCAGCTGTGCCAGCGGGTCGCGCACGGCGCCCTGTCCGGCGCGTTGTGGGGTTCGCTGATCGGCCTGCTGTTCCTGATGCCGCTGGCCGGAGCCGCGCTCGGCGCGGCTTCCGGCGCGCTCGGCGGCAAGCTCGCCGATCTCGGCATCAATGACGAGTTCATGAGACAGGTCGCGAGAACGCTGCAATCGGGCAATGCCGCGCTGTTCCTGCTGATCCGGAAGATGACGACCGACAAGGTGCTCGCGGCACTGCGCGGCGTCGGTGGCACGGTGATGCGCAGCTCTTTCGACGAGACCAAGGAGGAGGCCCTGCGGGAGGCGCTCGCGGGCGTGCAGGCGGCAGCCGCCGAAGCCTCAGGTTGAATCCCCGCCCGGCGCTTGGCATTCTGGCACGGCTAAAGGGAGGATAGTCATGCTGTTTTCAGGCGGTTTCACCTTCTCCAACTTTCTCGCGGACGTCTTTTCCATCTTCATTTTTGTGCTGTGGTTCTGGTTGCTGATCACCGTCTTTGGCGACCTGTTCCGCCGCCACGACATCTCCGGCTGGGCCAAGGTGATTTGGGTGATCGTACTGATCATCATCCCATATCTGGGGATTTTCATTTATCTGGTCTCGCAACATCGCGGGATGGCGGAACGTCAGCAGCAGCGGGCCCAGCAAGCCCGTGACGAGCTTCGCCAAGTGGTCGGCTACAGCGCCGCCGACGAGATCGAAAAGCTCGAACGGCTAAAGAATTCCGGCACCATTTCAAATGAAGAGTATACGCGGCTGCGCGCCCGCGCCGTGCAGTAGCCGGAACCCGAACAGGCGCGTATTGAGATTGGCTGGGCGGTTCGTGTGCGCGCGAAAGCGAGTTCCCAAGCGGGCGCAGACGGGACTTCGCTGGAGGCCCGGTGATTAGGAATGCGCCTTTTTGTCGCAGGCGAACCGGCAACGATATTGCCGGCTCATCGTTGCTTAACGTTTCGCGTTAGCGAAAGGGGCGCAGGTCATGATCAAGACTGCAACATGTTTGGCGTTTCTGGTCGCTTGCTCAGCGACGCTGGCGACCACGCCGACGATGGCCCGGCAGAAAATTGTGGTGAAGCATCCCCCGATAGTCAGCTATGGCGACGTGTCGCCATCCTGGTCGCCGCAGCAGAACGTGATCGAAAGCGAGCATTACGATCGGATGCTGAAGACGAACCGGGCTTTCCGCGAAGCGCGGATGCGTAAAGAGTGCGGGCCGATCTCGGATCCGGAACTCCATGCAAGCTGCCTTGCGAGCTTCGATCAGAAAACGCCCTACATCGGCTCGTCGACACCGCCCCGTCATTATCGCAGCGGCGCCGGGCGCTGAGATCGGCTGACCGCCTCTGATGGGACCTGATGAGGCGGCGCAGCGGCCGCGGCAGCGGACGACATTTTGAGTTCCGTGCGCTGTCTTCTGACTAGGGCAGGTCCGGTTATGGGACGCTGAGTACAGGCTTGGGACTAGCGGTCCAAGACTGCCGCAACGGCGTCCCTTAAAATAAGACGCTTAAAATATAACCGCAGCTCGGACACTGCGGCGAAGACCGGGTATAGCCCAATACACTGGCGAGCAGTCGCGCTTGGGGGAGGAGGACGTTCCAATGGAAAGCCAACAGGTTCTGGGGGAGGTCTCGGCAGTAGCGCCGGCAACGGCGTCGGAGCGAACGGGGAAAATTTCGCTATTCGCGCTGACCATGATGGTGGTCGGCTCGATGGTCGGGGCGGGCATCTGGTCGCTGCCGCGCCCCTTCGCCACCGCCACCGGCGTTTTTGGCGCGATCATAGCGTGGCTGATCGCGGCCGGCGGCATGTATACCTTGGCCCGCGTCTTCCAGGCGCTCGCGGAGCGTAAGCCTGACCTCGACGCCGGCGTCTATGCCTATGCCAAGGCCGGGTTTGGGGACTATCTCGGGTTCCTTTCCGCCGTCGGCTATTTTTTCAGCGCCTGTCTCGGCAACACGTTCTACTGGGTGCTGATCAAATCGACGCTCGGGGCGTTTTTCCCGATCTTTGGCAATGGCGACACGCTCGCCGCGGTCGTGATCTCGTCGATCGGCATCTGGGCCTTTCACTTCACGGTCCTGCGCGGGGTGCAGCAAGCGGCGACGATCAACAAAATCGTCACGGTCGCCAAGGTCATG
>JAFASL010000400.1 GCA_019244535.1 Alphaproteobacteria bacterium | reverse complement strand
GCGAGTTCGGGCGAACCCGAATAAAAGGCCGGCACGCTGCCGTTGCCGACCTGCGTCGGCCGGTCCCAGTGCCCGAGCGCCAGATAGTCGGCCTCGGTCGCGGCGATTTCCTCGTCGCTGAAGATCCAGGACGGGCGCAGCGGATTGGCGCGCGTCTCCGGCGGCTCGTAATGCCCGTGCGCCATTGCGACCTGCCAGCGTGTGGAGCGCGGCCGCGGGCCGCGCAATGGCGCCATGTCGAAGTAATCCCGATGCGCGTGGCCCCAGACTTCGAGGTCGTATGCCGGGAAATGGACCGCTTCGTCATGCGTGACGCCGAGAACGTGGGCATTCGGGATGGCGGCGATGCCGCTGCGAACGAACACCGAATTCGGCAAGGCCGGATCATGATTGCCGGGCAGTATTACAATCGGCATTCCCGCCGAGGCGAGGAGCTGGGCCGCCCGGTCGAGTACAGCGGCGCTTAGCTGGTTGCTCTCGAACGTATCTCCGGCCAGCAGCACGATATTGGCCCGCAGCGCGCTGGCCGTCGCTAGCACCGCTTCCAGTCCTACAGTACCTCTGCTGCCATCGACGTGAAGATCGGAGCTATGGACCAGAATCGGCACACTCACACCCGCTCGAAATCGGTGCGTTCGGTGACGGGCAGGTTCTGGAGGTAGCGGCGCAGGCAGTCGAGGGCGAGCTCGACGGCGCCGAGGCGCACCCAATCGCGTCCGCCATAGATGCGCGAGCGGCGGGATTCTATCCCGTCCTCGGCGGCGATTGCCAGATGGATGCTGCCGCCGAAATCCATGCGGTCGGGACCGTCATCGACTTCGACGAGCACGGCAAGCGCGTGGCTGGCGCCGGTTTCGGCGCGTACAGCGCGGGCCACCGTCTCGGCGATTTCGCGGCTGATTTCGCCCGCGATCAATCCGCCATCGAGGCCCAATGTCGCGGCGAGCTCGGCTGGGTCGCGCGCGACGAAGCCGCGGCGAAACACCTTTTCCGCGCCCGGCAGATGCGCGATGCGGCCGGCAATCTGCCCGCCGGTAAAAGTCTCGACGACCGCCAATGAGCCCTGCCGCGCGGCGAGCGCGGCGAGCACGACGCCTTCGAGCGTCTCGTCATCCTCGGCGATGATGAAATTGCCGAGGCGCCGCCGCACCTCCGCTTGCACCGGCGCCAATTTGCGCTCGATGTCCGCCATCTCGGCGCCTCGCACGGTGAGCTTTGTCTCGATCTGCGGATAATGCGTGCGAAAGCCGAGCTTGACGCTGCCGTCGGGGACCAGTTCCTCGACCCCGGCCAGCAGCTGGTCGACATGGGACTCGCCGAGGCCGTAGGAATGAAACCGCTTCAGGTGGATCGCGGTAGGCGCGCCGCTGCGCGCCAAAAGGCGCGGAATGATCTGCTCTTCAAGCATGCGGCGCAATTCGCGCGGCACGCCAGGCGTGAAGAAAAACCGTGCTTTGCCGATGTCGAGCGCAAAACCGCAGGCGGTGCCAATCGGGTTGTCGAGGATCTCGGCGATCGACGGCAGCATCGCTTGCTTCTTGTTGTTTTCCGACATCACGCGGTTCCGCCGCCGGAAAAAATCTTCCATACGCTGCAGCCAGTCCTGGTTGAGGACGAGCTCGACGCCGGCGGCGCGCGCCGCGATCTCCTGCGACAGGTCATCGACGGTGGGGCCGAGCCCGCCGTTGACGATGACCGCGTCGGCGCGCTCGCCGGACAATCGGAAGGCCGCGAGCAACTCTTCGCGGTCGTCGCCGACAATTGTGCCCCAGGTGACCGACAGCCCAAAATCCTCGAGCTTCTGCGCCATATAGCTGAAATTGGTGTTGACGATTTTGCCGGTCAGCACTTCGTCGCCGGTGCAGATGATTTCGATGCGCATTCTCAGGTTCCGGTCCGAAAAACGGCGCCGGACTATACGCTGAGTACGGACCCGGCTATAGCGAATTGGCGCAGATGACGGTCACGGTCTACAGCTACACGATCTACCACTCGCCGAACGCCTATCTAGGCACGGTGCTGCTGCGCCGCGCGCTCGCCGAATTGGCCGGTGTGGAACTGGTGCGCCGGCCGATCTATGTGCCGCGCGGACGTGGGCTGATGATTGCGGAATTGCTCGGAGGAAAGGAAAACCGCAACATCGGCTCCTATAACCGCGAGGACTGCCGCCGCTGGTCCGAGCGCTTCGCGATCCCGATGTCCTACCCCGACCCGGGCGTCTTCCAGGAGCGCGCCAAGCGCTGGGCCAGTTCGCCGCACGAGCGCGAGGAATTGCCTGCCCGCGCCTTCTACGCTGCCGGTATCGACTACCGCGACCGCCTCGACCAGGCGCTGTTTGAGGCCGCCTGGGTCGAAGGCCTCGATGTAAACGAGCCCGCGACGGTCGAGTGGGCGGCAAAACGCGCCGGTCTCGACCCCGTGCGGCTCATGACGCAATCGGCCGAGCCAGGCCCGGGCGAAGAGGTGCGAACGGCTCTGGCCGAGTTCGAACACCTGCAATGCCCGGGGGTACCCACGGTAGTGGTCAACGGCCAGCGCTTTTTCGGCAAGGACCGGGTCGATTGGGTGTTTGACATTTGCCGCGCAACGGGCTGATTTTCCGGGTCATCGAAGCATCGCCGAACTGTCGTCGCGGCGGTCTTCAGCCTGGGGTTCGGGCGCTCAATCGCGCGAAATGACGCGGGGCACGATGCATCAAAGGCCGTGGAATTCTTTACCGTGTCCGGCGAGTCGCTGACGCGGCAAGTAAACCCCCTTGCTGTCGTCTTCGATGACATGCCCGATCATCCGGGCGCGCCGGCCATGGCGTTGCAGAATGGCGAGCGCTGCATCGCGATCCGCCGCGGCGACGATGACGCAAAAGCCTATGCCCATGTTGTAGACTTGATACATTTCCGCATCGCTGACAGCTCCGTATCTTTGGATGAGCTCAAATATTGGCGGCGCTGACGGCATGTCGTCGATTGTGAAACCGACCCTTGCATCGACTCGAGGCAAATTGAGCAATCCGTCGCCGGTGATGTTGACCAGAGCCTTTACCGCCGGAATTTTGCTCATGATCTCGAGGATCTCGGGGACATAGATCAGCGTCGGGCGCAGGAGTTCTTCGCCCAGGGGTATGCCAAGCTCGGGAAAGACGTGATCGATCGATAGTTTGCGCTGCTTGAAAAAGACATGGCGCGCCAGCGTCAACCCGTTGCTGTGGATGCCGCTGCTCTCGAGTCCGATAATTACGTCGCCGGGCACGAGGTCGCGGCCGGTGATGATGCGATCGAGCGGTACGATGCCGATGGCGGTTCCGACCAGGTCGAAACCGCGCATCACGTCTTTGAGCGGTGAAATCTCGCCACCGGAAATCGAAACTCGCGCCTGCTTCGCGCCGGCCGAGAGGCCGATCGCGATCGCGCCGAGCATGTCGGCGTCGGATTCCTCGACCGCAATGT
>JAFASL010000733.1 GCA_019244535.1 Alphaproteobacteria bacterium | reverse complement strand
TCGTAGCCGGTCGTGCCGTTGATCTGGCCGGCGAGATAGAGACCGCGGATCCGGCGCGTCTCGAGGCTTGGATAAAGCTCGCGCGGATCGACGAAATCGTATTCGATCGCATAGCCAGGGCGCCGCATCGCCGCGCGCTCAAGCCCGGGGATCGTCCGCAGCATCGCTTCCTGCGCCTCGCGCGGGAGCGAGGTCGAGATGCCGTTCGGGTAAATCGTGTCGTCGTCGAGCCCTTCCGGCTCGAGAAAGATCTGGTGCCGGTCGCGTTCGGCGAAGCGCACGACCTTGTCTTCGATCGACGGGCAGTAACGCGGGCCGATGCTCGTGATCTGGCCCGAATACATCGGCGAGCGGTCGAGATTGGCGCGGATGACATCATGCGTCGCCGCGGTCGTCGCGGTGATATGGCAGACCACCTGCGGCGTCTGGATGCGGTCGGTCATGAAGGAAAATGGCGGCGGCGGGTCGTCGCCCGCCTGCACGTCAAGCCCCGCCCAGTCGACCGTCTTACCGTCGAGCCGCGGCGGCGTGCCTGTCTTGAGCCGCCCGAGCGCGAAACCATGGCGCGCAAGCGTCTTCGAGAGTCCGAGCGACGCCCGCTCGCCCGCGCGGCCCGCCCGAATTTTCTCATCGCCGATATGGATCAGCCCATTGAGAAAGGTGCCGGTCGTCAATACGACGCGACCAGCCGCACAGCACCGCCCATCGCCCAGCATCAGGCCGCACACACGCCCGCCGGCATCGAGCAACAAGTCCTCGACCGCACCCTCGACGATGTCGAGATCTGGCGTTTCGGCGAGCAATTCGGCGATCGTCCGACGATAGAGCTTGCGATCGGCCTGAGCGCGGGGCCCGCGGACTGCCGCGCCTTTGCTGCGGTTCAATATGCGGAACTGAATGCCGGCGCGGTCGATCGCGCGGGCCATGATGCCGTCGAGCGCGTCCACCTCGCGCACCAGATGCCCTTTGCCGAGGCCGCCGATCGCCGGGTTGCAGGACATCTCGCCAATGGTTGCGCGTTTATGGGTGATCAGCAAAGTGCGGGCGCCGATCCGCGCCGCGGCAGCCGCCGCCTCGCATCCGGCATGCCCGCCGCCCACGACGACGACATCATATGGCCCGATACTCTCGCTCATGGGCGGGGAATGTATGGAGCAGGCGGCAGCCTGTCGAGGCTTGGTGTTCCGCGAAATCCCGGCGAGATGTGCTGGCCGGCGGCCCTGAACCGCACTCAGAACTCGCGAAGGAACACAGCTCGACGCGCAGGCATTGGTGGACGCATCGATCCCGGCTTTCGCCGGGAAAGCGGCAAGTGACTTGGAGGGCAAGGCCAACTCCCGATCTTTTACAGCTTTCAGCCCTGGTTGAACGTCCAAAACACGTCCGCGCGGTGAATTATTGGCCGGGATTTCTCTGGGCGCGTTTATTTTAGGTCCGGTGCGAACCAGTGACGCCAAAAATAGCCGTTTGCGCAGGAGACAAAGGGGTAACTGTTAGATGGCCATATTGGACCAGATCGGGCTGGAGAAGCGGCGGATTTCCCAGCGCCTCGCGTTGCTCGATACAGAACGGACGAAGCTCGGCAGCCAGCTGGAGGAGCTCGAAATCGCCGAACGCGCTCTGCGCCGATTCGGAGGAAAAGCAGTAGCGAACGGAAAGCCGGCGACAAAGCGCAATGCCAAAACTGCATCGCGCGCCGGCGAGAAGCGTCAAGCGGCAAACGGACAACGCGCGGCGCGCATGCCGCTCGGTGACGCCGCTCTGCAAGCTGTGCAAGCGCATGCCAAGGGTGCCAGCACCAGTGACCTCATTACCCACCTGTCACGCGAATTTGGGCTGACGGTTCGACCGAACCATCTCGGCATGGCGCTGCAGCGCCACCGCCGCGCCGGTCGGCTGGAGCACCGCGATCAGCGCTGGTATCTGTCCCGCTTGACATAGACCGTGCGTCGATGCTGGCGCTGTGGTCCAGCGCCGATGTGATCAAGGGGCGGCGCGGGCGCCCGATCCTAAGTGTCTACCCCTCGGCATGAAACCGTTCCGCTGCCCTGGCTCGGGCCTTGAATGCCTCGACTTCACGATTACGGGGCGGTGCGTTAGTCACCAGAGAGGCCAGCAACTCATGCGCCGCTTTGGCCACCTGCTCGACGGCCCGGTCAAAGGCCTGTTGGTTTGCCTTGGAGGGCCGCGCAAAACCACTCAACTTCCTGACAAACTGCAGGGAGGACGCCCTGATCTCGGCATCTATCGCGGGCGGCTGAAAGTTATGCAGGGTCTTGATGTTCCGACACATGACGGTCCCTTATCAGAAAAACACTTCGGGTGGGTTGCCGAGAAGGACTTGGCCGACGGTTTCGTAATGCGCGTCGCGCGACTGGATCTGCTGCGAGACGGTGTGGATGTCGCGGAAGCGGCGCTCAAATGGGCTGCCGGGGAAGATCGCATCGACGCCGGCGGCTTTGTAGGTCCAATCGGCGACCTCGGCGCTCGCTGAAATCGCATTGGAGCCGGCGAGGCGGGCGCGGGCACGGTCGGGCACGTCGATCGGCGCCGCCGGAAGGGCGCGGCGGTAGATCTCCGTCACTATGTCGATCAGATAGTAGCGGGCGGCGCCAAGCTTGGCTTCGGCACGCGCCACTTCGGCCTGGATCACTGCATTGTCAGCCAGTCGACCAGTACCACGGGGGGTCTTTCGCAAAGCCAGTTCGAGGAACGCGTCGAGCATGCCACGGGCGATGCCGAGAGCAACAGAGGCGATGCCGACCGAATAGAGCGTCTGCTGCGGGAAGGCGTAGAGGGGGCCGGACTCGCGACGCAAGGTCGGGTCCTCGCGCGTGCCGGTGAATTCCTCCGGGACAAACAAATTTTCGACCGTGTAGGATTCCGACGCCGTGCCGCGCAATCCGATCGGGTCCCAATTGTCGAGCAATGTCGCCTGCTCGGCCGGGAACAGCCAGGTCAGCACCGTTGGCCGGCCGGACCGGTTGAGCCGCAACGAACCGTCCGGCTCGACGACCATGCCGTGCGCGCCCATCCAATTCGAATGACGGCAGCCGCTGGCAAAATCCCAGCGGCCGGTGACGCGGTAGCCGCCCGGTATCGCAACCCCCCGGCAATCATTGGGCGGTCCCCAGGCGCACGTCGCGCGCGGATTGCTGAAGACGGTGCGGGCCGCCTCCGGGTCCAGATAAGGCGCGAACAGCCCAATGCTGTTGGCGATCGAGGCGCACCACCCTACCGAACCGTCCGCCCGCGCCAATTCGCCGACCGCATCGATATAGACGGCGGGCTCGACCTCGTCGCCGTCGACCGAGCGGGGATAGAGCATGCGAAAGAGCCGCGTCTCATGCAGTGCTTCGAGCACCGGCGCGGGCAGCCGCCGGCTGCGCTCGATCACATCCGCCTGCGCCGCGATCAATCCGGCAAGATCGCGGGCTCGAGCGACGTGGCTCGGTAGACTCAGCTCATTCATGCGGCGTCCTAGCCTTGGCCTTGGACGCCATTAAAGCCTCAGGCGAGCAACCCTCGCAACGGCTTGACATCCATGCTGTCCGGGAACACCGCTGCTTCCAGCTTGCCGGGGTCGGCGCAGAGGTGCTCCTCGGCCAGACCCTTGAGAACGGCACGCAAATCGGTGGTCGGTCGCAGATCGCGGTTTTCGTAGAGATCGGCCTCTTTGAGGCCCGGCCAATCGGCGATCACGCGGCCGCCCTTTAATGCCCCGCCCGCGAGCAATGCGACGGTCGCCGTGCCGTGATCGGTGCCGTCATTGCCGTTGAGCCGCGCGGTGCGGCCGAATTCGGTGACGAGCACGACCGCCGTTTGGCGCCAAGCCTCGCCCATGTTGCTCTCGATTGCGGCGAGTGCGCCATCGAGTGCGCCGAGCAGGTTGGCGAGGCGGCCCTTGACCGCGCCCTCCTCGACATGCGTGTCCCAGCCGTCGAAGGCCAAAGCCCCGACCCGCGGGCCTTCTGCGCCAGCGAGAAATTTTCCCGCTGCACCGGCGGCTTCGGCGAAATAAGCGCGCACCTGCGCGATGCCGCTGCCTTGGACGGCTGGCCGGTCGCCGTCCGGCTCGCTGGTCATGCCGCCGGCGCGCGCGATCGCAGCGAGCCCAATGCGCTCCTCTAGGACACGTGCCAAGGCCGGGTCGGTATGGCGATAAAGATCGAGCAACCGCAGGGTCGTATCGTCGCCGACTGGCGGCAATCGCGGCGGCGCCCAGGCCAGGACCGGCGCCGGGCCGCGCACGACGAGCGGCGCGACCGGTCCGACGGCAAAGGCCTGCCGGCCATGCGGATCAACGCGGCCGCCAGGCGCCAATGCCGCAAGAGTGCGGTTGAGCCAGCCGCTATCGGCGGCACCGGCCTTTGGCAGCCCGCTTTCGAGCACGTCCTGACCGTCGAAATGCGAGCGCTCGCGGTAAGGTGTCGCAACCGCATGCACGACCATCGCCTGGCCGGCTTGGTACAGGCGGTGAAAATTCGGCATCGCCGGGTTCAGCGCGTAGAAGTTGTCGAGAGCCAATGCGGGCGTGGGGCCCTCCAGGATCAGCCCCTTGTCGCCGCGCAGCTTGCCCCAATCCGGGTCGCCCACCGGCGCGACGACGCCGAGCCCGTCGAGCGCGCCGCGCAACACGATCACGAGAAGCCGCGGGTCGCGGCCTTCGGCGCGGGCGGCGCGGGGCACAGCGGCCCAGGCGAACAGCATTCCCGAGCCGAGCAGCAGCTCGCGCCGGGTCGGAGCGCCAAGATAGGTCGGCATCGTCACCTCCGCTGAAATTCTGGAGCCATCAGCAGAACGGTCATCCCCTGCGGCCGGCTCTCGGCGCCGGTCACGGCACGGCGGGTCTCCGCCGAGGCCAACGGTCCCAACGCCACGTCCATGATTGCCGCCGGTTCGAGCGCCAAGCCTTCGCGGTGAGCAAAAGTGTTGGCGATGTCGAGCCGTTGCGCCAGGCCGTCGAGCCAGGCGGCATTCTCGTCCGAGAACCCCTTTGGCGCCGGCGGCCGCCACAACGGCTCTCCGAGCAGGTTCTGAGCCTGGATGATGCGGCCGATCTCGCCGGCCTCTCCGGTCGCGCGCAATGCCGCGACGATCCACTCCCCGGGCCGCTTGATCTTCGCCTGTTCCGGCGCCCAGGCCTCGGGTGCCTCGACCAGCATTTTGGCTACTCCCTTGAGGTCGCCGTCGGTATCGAGAAACCGGCGCGTCAGCCGATTGACCAGCGCCGGCGGCGGGTCATCGGAGACGAAATGGAGCGCGAGCTTTGTCGCGACGTGCTTCGCGGTCATCGGGTGGCGGGCAAGATCGGCGAGCACCGCGCGGCCTTGCCCGGTCCCGTCATCGTCGTACTCCTTGCCGATGACGGTCTGCGGCCCCGGCTCGTGCGCCCGCTTGATGTAGACAAATTCGCCGCCGTGATCGGGGTCCGATGCGGTCTGCCGTATCGTCCAGCCGGTTAGGACCTTCGCGAAATTGGTGACGTCGTCCTGGGTGTAGACCGTGCGCACGCCAAGCGTGTGCAATTCCAGGATTTCGCGTGCCAGGTTCTCGTTGAGACCCCTATCGCGGTTGATGCCGGCAATCGAGTTGGGGCCGATCGACTGCGCGTTGTCGAGGTAGAGCAGCATCGCCGGATGGCCCTCGGCAGCCAGCAGCATGTCGTTGAACCGGCCGAGCACATTCGGCCGGATCGCCTCGCGCTCATAAGCGCCGGCCATAACGGTCTTTTCCTGATTGACGCAGAAATGGTTCGACCAGAACCACACGAGCCGCTCGACAAAGCCGATTTCGGCGTTGAGTGCCGCATCGATCCGCGCTCTCGCTTCGGCGCGAAACAGCTGCCGCGGCAGCGGCATCGCTTCGGGTTGAGCCGGCACGGCGTCCATTTGGGCTTGAGCAGGGTCGCGGGGTTTCCGCTTCTGATTGGCGTTGCGCTCGGCTTGATATTCGAAGACGGCGCGGTTGGCGGCGCCGCTGGTCGGCAGATCGGGTTTGGTGATCTGCCCGGCTCCCGGCCGGTCCAACTCCGCAATCAGCGCACCGCGCGGATCGCCTGCAATGGCTTCGATCGAGCCGGATCGCGGGCCAAACCCAAATCGGTGCAGGGCCAGCGCTGCCTCTTGCGGATTGCGAGCCATTCACCAAACCTCGCAACAGCCGTTTGCGCCATTATAGGCAGCAACTCGCAGTTACATCACCACTATGCGGCCCGCCGCAGCAGGGTGATGTCGAGCCAGCCGAGGAGGGTGACGGTGGCCTTTTCGCCTGGACGCAGGAGAACCGTCGTCATCGACGACTCGACGATCGCCGGCCCCGTGATCCTTTGTTGGGGCGCTAGCGCGTCGAAATCGTAAACCGGAACCGTGACCCAGTCGTCGAGATAAACCCGCCTCTCTGCGCGGGGCGCGGTCGGCGGTCGCTGAGGCAGATCGGGCTCCTGTGGCAAAGCCGACAGAAGACCGGAAACCGCGACCCTGGCATTGACCAGCAC
>JAFASL010000663.1 GCA_019244535.1 Alphaproteobacteria bacterium | reverse complement strand
TGAAAGAACAGCTACCGGGCCGCCTGACGGCTGCCATGCGGCTACTGTTTGAAATGCAAATGCGCCCCGGTCTCGACCGCAGAGGGCGACAATATACGGTCGATGAATTTACGCTGATGTTTACGACCCAGGTTGGGCCGCCAAATCTGCCAGACGAATATCTCTCGTATCTTCGAGACAGCTGCGTAAAAAGAAATCTCGATCGCTATGAGGACTTACGTGAGCCATTTTCGGTGAATCCAAACGGAAGGGACGTCGGCGCCTTTTTTCGGGAAGATTTCGACGGCGCGTTCAAATTGGCGATTCCCAAGAGCCTTTCTGAGCTGGCTTGGGAAAGGGATTGGGTCATCGATAGTGCGCGAGGTATCGAGGTATTTGAATTTATCCGGGATTGGATAGCAGGCACCTACTGCATGTTGCACATGGCAATGACAGTTCGGCGGCAGGCCCCCCCGCGCGAGCGGCGCGGTCCCGGTCAAACCTCTCCTGCTGCCGAGGCGGAGCATCGTAAAGTCATCAATCGTATTTTCACGGAGCAGGTTGTCGCAGTTGAAAACGTTGTGGTTGGATCTTTGAAGTGCGATCTGGAAGACGACCTGTTACGGCTGTTCGAATACCGACGGAGATACTATGACCCACAGCCAGAATAACCAGCCCGTCTAACAGAGCAGCCCCAGCAGAAGCAGTTCGTCGAACCGCTCGCGCCCTAAAATGTGATGAGAACAAGGAGCGGTATGAGAGCCTAGGTCGGACAGGGCCGAGCCTAAATGTACGAAAAACAACGCGCGACCGATGCACCCGACCTAGGGATTGGCCAAGTATAATATCACCCAATTCCCCGTTAGCGGTGGTAGAGCGCACCCGTGCCGTCAAGACGAGCCCGCTCCACCGGAATGGACCGTCGCTGCCGCTCAAACTGTGCAGCGCGGGGTCTCATCGCCGATATCAGCCATCGGCACGCACAAATCCTGCGAGGCCTTTGCTTCCGGCGGAAGACGAGCGGGTCGGCGACGGTGATCGGCGTGCCGCCATCGGAGGTTTCGCGGATCGTGAGCTCCAGCGGCACTTCGCCCGCCAAACTCGGTGCCGAGGCGGGTGGCTTCCTCGCGGGCGCTGCCATGCGAAAAGATCTCGCTGCGACCGCCCTTCGCCGCCCCAAGCTCATCCGTCCGGGGAGATATTGATTGCAGGCGGCGCATCTCATGGGCTTGCATCTGCTCGAGTCGAGCGATGCCTTCGCGCCAAAGCCGGTTATCAGCGGCGCAAATCACATTTTGCCGCAGGGCTGTCCCGTCGGACCTCCGCCGGCGGCAGCCGCATGAACTAAGAGACCACGGCAAATGCGACATGGGTACGTGGAGCTCACGCATCCCGCCAGAATGCCGGATGACGATCACTGGCAAGAATTGCCAAAATAGATCCCTATCAGGTATGCGGCTGCTCATAAACGAGGGGTTCTGATGGATCTTCGGCCAATCGGCCCGGCCCGATGACGGTTGCCGATGTGGCTGCGGCGGGGCGCAACCAACTCCCGCGCGGGATCGCCTATATGGTCGGCTCGACCGTGATGTTCGCTGGCGGCAATGCGGTCGTGAAATGGCAGCTTGCCAACTATCCGCTGGGCGAGGTCGCGTTCGGGCGCACCCTGTTCGCCTTTCTGACCGTCGCGGCAATCGTAGTGCCGCGCGCGGGCTGGGGCGTCTTGCGGACGCGCCGCTACCGCGACCATCTGCAGCGCGGGCTGTCGCAGTTCGGCTCGATGCTGTGCTGGTTTCTCGCGGTCAGCGTGCTGTCGCTCGGCTCGGCGACGGCGCTCGGCTTTGCGGCGCCGTTGTTCACGACCCTGCTGTCGATCGTGATCCTGAAGGAGAAGGTCGGCATCCACCGCTGGTCGGCGCTGATCGTCGGGTTTGCCGGCGTCCTCGTCATCACCCATCCCGGCGCCGGCACGCTGACTTGGGGCGCGCTGTTCGCGCTCACCAACGCGGTGTTGATCTCGACGGTCGCGATCGCGATCCGCCGCATGAGCATGACCGAATCGGCCGAGACGCTAACCATCTACCAGATGAGCATCATGACGTTGTGCACCGCCGGCCTCTTGACCTTCGGGTTCCGCGCCCCGCACTGGGGCGACGCGCTGATGGTCGCATTTGCCGGGGCCGGCAACGGCATCGCCCAGTTCTGGTGGACGCGCTCGCTGTCATTGGCGCCGCCCTCGGCGGTGGTGCCGTTCAACTACCTGTCGCTGGTGTGGGCGATGATCCTCGCCTTCGCGGTCTGGGGGGACGTGCCGACCCCGGGCTTGCTGGCCGGTTCCGCGATCGTTGTCGCCTCGGGCCTATACATCTTGTGGCGCGAGACCCTTCGCCGCCGACGCCCGACGGTCCCGGCGCCGCACCGGGGGGTTGCGAAGGGCTTTGCGGATACGAGGCGAACAGGCAGCTGAGCGGGTACGGTGCGATGATATGTTCGCGCCAGATCCGGGG
>JAFASL010000511.1 GCA_019244535.1 Alphaproteobacteria bacterium | reverse complement strand
TTCCAGCCGATCGGTCACGCCGCCGCGGATGGTCGCCGCGGCCGTCGTGATGTTCTGCTCGAACCGCGTGACGAAGATATTCCCAAACGTTATGCCGGGAATGATCTGGAACCCGTTGACCCCGAGCTGATTTTGCGACCAGTAATCGTATTCGATCGAGGGATCGATGACGATCTGGCCCTTCGGCGTCAGCACGCCGCCGACGCTCGATAAGGTCGGAGCGGTCTCGACGACTTGCCGGGCCTGTTGCTCCTCGGCGGACGGCCCCGTTATTGGGGCCGATTCGCCTCCCGCTGGCGGCGAAGCAGCCGGAGCGCTGGTCTCTGGCGCGGGTTGGGCCGCGGGCGATGTAGCGTTCGTTTGCGCGACTTCTGTCGGCGCTTGCCTCGACGGTATTGCCGCGGCGGCCGGCGTCGGGGTCGCAACCACCGGCGCTGCGGCTCCGGCCGCCCTCAACTTGCGCAGCTGCTCGTCGAGCAACTGGCTCTTCTGGTCGAGCCGCAAGAATTCCTGATGCAGCTTTTGCTCGCGCTTCTTGAGGTCGGCCAATTCCTTCTGAATGGAGGCACGCAGCTGCTTGAGATCCTCCGCGGTATCGTCCGCGAGTGCAGGGCCGGGCGCTACAAAGCACACTCCGCCGAGAAGTAGGGCCGTCACGCCCATTCGCCGATATGAGGAGCGGCCAGCTTGACAGATGTTTACTAATCCAATGATCCCCATGCGAGCCTGTCCGGTCCGGTTCGCCAACGACGTTCTCCGACAGGGTAACTCATTTCCGCGATGACTTGGCAAGTAATTCTACCGAAGCGTGGCATCCGCTCCGATATTCCGATGCACGAACTAACGCAGAATTTTGACCTGCGCTGTCGTCCTAAATTGATGGTGACCTCGTCTGTGGCCGTTCACTAACCCGCCAATGCCAATGATTGGGGCGCATCGGCGAATGCCGGCATGATGTCCCGCGCAAACCGGCGGATGTTCTCGCGAGAGCCTCCGAAATTGATTATGACGTATTCCACCCCGCCGCGTCGCAGGGCATCGAGCTTGTTCATGATCTCGTCCGGCGTACCGAAGAGCGCGCTTTCTGCGCTCTCATACCGGGCCTCCACCTCATGGGACTTGAAGCGCTCCCTGGTGTCCCCATCCGGGCACCGCGCCAGGGCATTGATTCGCATGTGGCCCTGATAGCGCCGCTCGAGCGCAGCCTCTTTATCGGCTGCGTTCTTGGCAATGTGGACGGCGCGCGCGACCGCGACGCGCATCGGCTCAAAGATACCCCTTCGGGCCTCCACCTCTGCACGGAATTGGGCGACTTGGCCGAAAATCTCTTCGGTCAGCGAATGCTGGCCCAGCAGCATGTTGTATCCGCGCTCGGCCACCTGGCGCACCGAATCGGGACTGCCGGCACCCATCCAGAACGGCGGGTGCGGCTTCTGCGCGGTGGGCGGCTCGACGACGATATTCTCGAACTGCCAAAACTTGCCCCGATAGGAGAACGGCATCTCGGCAGTGAAGGCACGCGTGATGATGTTGAGCGACTCGTCGAAGCGCGCATCCGCCTCCTCCATCGGCAGGCAGAACCCGGCAAACTCGTTGTACCGGTAGCCCTTGCCGACGCCGAAATCCAGCCGTCCGCCGGACAGGAGGTCCAGCGTCGCCGCCTGCTCGGCGAGCAGTACCGGATTGTGCCAGGGCAGCACCAGCACCGCCGTGCCGAGTCGCAAATGTCCGGTGCGAGCGCCGAGCCAGGTCAGCAAATTAAGGCTGGCCGAGACCTGGCCAAAGCCGGTGAAGTGGTGCTCGACGAGAAAGGTGCTGTAAAAACCGAGCGCCTCGGCCTCGACGTTGTTGTCGATGAAGTCTCGAAAACCCTGGCTGCTGTCGGTATCAGGCCCGCTGCGCTTGGCCTGTGCACTGCCGAACAATCCAAAACGCATATTCTTCTCCTTGGAAAGACTTGTTTTACCAGACCGATGTCACGAGCGCGCGGGGATTGTTGCGTGGAGCTCTGCGTATCCTATGGGCTGAGCCATTATCAAAGCTATGTCGCCGATCGTGGCTCCCACGGAAGTCAAACTCGAGGAGGTACCCTGTGAGACGAATATTGCTCGCCGCTGCGCTGGCGACAACGGCGGTTCCGATTGCCGTCCGCTCGGCTCCGGATACGGAGATGCAACAGGCGCAGGCGGGGCCGGCCGACGAGAATGATCGTGAGCCGCTCGGTGGAGGCCCAGGGGGACGCCCAGGCCGTTGGATGCGCGGCGAAGCCGGGCCCTGGACGGAAGGATGGCGAGGACGGATGATGCACCGCATGGCGAACCGGAACCCTCAGGAGCGGTGCGAGGAGCGGCTGGCCTGGCGTGCCGCAATGCGCGCTTACACCGAGGCGAAGCTTGACTTGACCCCCGAGCAGCGCCCGTTATGGGATAAGCTGGAGAGCATCGCACAGTCCGAGCAGCAGAGAGAACGCCAGCTCTGCACAAGCCTGAAGCCCGGCAGCGAAACAACCGTCCTCGACCGGCTCGACCGGCTGGAGCAATTCCTGTCGACACGGCTTGAAGCGTTGCAAGCCGCCAAACCTGCCGTGCAGGCGCTCTATCAAGCGCTTACACCGGAGCAAAGATCGATTTTCGATCATCCGTTCCGGCGCTGATGCTGCGCCGCTGCTCAGTGCGACATGAGCAACACTGATTGCGTCGCGCCGCCGGGCAATACTTCGCGTGCCCGGGAATGACCGTGAGCACCCATTAGAAGGCCGGATAGAGCGAGGTTCGACCAATCGGCATTACCAATAGATCGAGACCAATAGATCGAGTCGGAGATCAGCGCAAAGCGGCCAGTTCTCTTCGATCCGGATCAGCAAGTGGAGCGATGTGGCGGCTCGGACCGCAAAGCCTCCACCAACGGGATTTCCGGATCCGATCGACGATCGGCAGCTGCGGATGTTAGCGCCTGCTCTGAAACCTGCGGCTCCGGACGAACGTCGTAGCCTGCCATAGGCCGTGAGTCTCCGTCGCGAAACAACCCTTCGAGGATAGCCGAATCGGCGGTCAGGGCTTCGGACGCGTGTCCGCTGAGCCATTGCAGGGCCAGTATTCGCCACAGCGAGCGCATCGACCTCCGCTCCTCAGTTATCGGTTGCGTCCTGATGGCCGAGAAAGCGGGCCGGAATGTGGCGGCGGCGCAGCATTGTGCTATCACCGGCAGGACAACCGACGTCAAAATGCCGGGGTATAACAATGGCGCTGCTGTTTCGCTCCTCCATCGATTCCGAGGCACGCTGGAAGCCGCAGCTCACCCGTTTGATGCCGGAGCTCCAAGTCCGGATATGGCCCGAGATCGGGGATCCGGCAGAAATAGATTACGCGCTGGTCTGGCGTCCGGAGCCCGGGCTGCTTGCTTCGCTTCCCAAGCTTAAGCTGATCCTCTCCCTGGGAGCCGGGGTCGACCACATCCTGTGCGACCCCGAGTTGCCTTCCGGCGTGCCGATCGCTCGCCTTGTCGACCCATACATGACCGATGCGATGAGCGAGTACATTGTTCTTCAGGTGCTACGCCTGCACCGCCAAGACCTCGACTACCGCGCCCAGCAGCAGGCCGAGATTTGGCGGGAGCTGGACCAGAAGAATGCGGTCGAGCGCACCGTCGGCATTCTGGGGTTTGGCGAATTAGGCCAGGATGCCGCCCATAAGCTCACCCAGCTCGGGTTCGATGTAGCCCTATGGGGACGGCATCCGCGGAGTGTCGAGGGGCTGCTCGGGTTCCACGGCAGTGCCGGATTACCGGCGCTGCTCGCCCGCACCCAGATCCTCGTCTGCTTGCTGCCGCTTACCGGCGAGACGGCAGGAATACTGAACGCGCGGGCTTTCTCGATGTTGCCGAACGGCGCTGCGCTGGTCAACGCGGCGCGCGGCGGGCATCTGGTCGAGGAAGATCTGCTCGACGCACTTGCCCGCGGGCGGCTCTCGGCGGCGGTGCTGGACGTGTTCCGCGACGAGCCGTTGCCCGCCGGCCACCCCTTCTGGCATCACCCGCGCATAATCGTGACGCCGCATGTTGCCGCCGCCACCCACCCTCCGACCGCCGCGCCGATCATCCTGGAAAATATTCGCCGGTTCGAGCAAGGCCGCGCCCTGCTGCACCAGGTCGATGTGGCCCGGGGATATTGATGATGTAAACAGTACCGCAACGATAGCTGCAGAAAAGGAGATGCCTGATGACGCAACCAACGGTTCCGACGGCAGCGATCATCGGCGCGCAGGCAGAGATGAGTAATGCCACTTTGCTTCCGTCAGACCTCGACGCGCAGCCTTTAGTTCAGGCGGCGGCCGCATTGCGGCCGACGCTCCGCCAATATCATGAACAGATCGAGCGCGAGCAGCGCATGCCCCCTGCCCTCTTCGAGCAGCTGCGCGAAGCGGGCTTCTACAAGATGGTGATTCCGCGCTCGCTCGGCGGGCTGCAGGTCGACCCGCTAACGTATCTGCGCACGGTCGAAGCGTTGGCCGAGGGCGTCGGCTCGGTCGGCTGGAACCTCGGCAATGGGGGTGTCGGGCAGCTCGTCACACTCGGGCTGCCGGACGATGGCGTCGACGAGATCTACGGAAAGCGGGCGGACACGGTTATCGCCGGCACCGCGGTGCCGGGCGGCGGGCAAGCGACTCCGGTCCCGGGCGGCTACCGCGTCAGCGGCCACTGGCAGTTCGGCAGTGGTTGTCAAGAGGCCAGCTGGATGCTCGGGAGCTTCCAGGTGATCGGCGATGATGGCCAGCCGCGCCGCCATCCGGACGGCGGCTCGCTCTACTGGCGCGGGGTGTTCGCGCGCGGCGAAGCGGAGATCGTCCCGGGGAGCTGGGATGTTGCGGGTTTGCGCGGCACCGGCAGCTTCGACTGGACGGTCAAGGACGTCTTCCTACCGGAACGGCGGACGATGCCGCAAATCGGCATCCCGCTCGAGAACCAGTGGGCGCGCTGGCCGGGTCTGACTTATCAGCTGCCGGTTCAGTGCTGGGTCGGGCCGCACCACAGCGCCGTCATCACCGGTATCGCGCGGGCGGGCATCAACGCGCTGATCGATTTGGCTGGCGGCAAGCAGCCGCGCGGCCGCCCCGCCGGGTTGCTCTGCGACAGCCCGCAGGTGCAGGACGCAGTCGGGCGCGCCGACGCGATCCTCAACGCCGGGCGCGCTTACCGCAGCGCGATGATTACCGAGATCTGGAATACCCTCGCCTCTGGCAATGAGACCACGCTCGAGCAGCGGGCCCGCTGCCGCCTGGCGGCAAGCTACAGCGCCGACAGCGCGCGCGAGGCGATGGATCTGGTGTACCGGCACGGCGGCAGCACATCGTTCAAGCGCGACAGCCGCCTCGCTGAATGCTGGCGCGACCTGCACACCGTCGGCCAGACCGTCACGCTCGCCCCCGAATGGTACCCGATCGGCGGCCGGGTGTATCTGGGCCTCGACCCGGGTCCCAGGCTGCGGTAGCCGCCGACGACGGCGGCTGGTTATGCCGCTCTAATT
>JAFASL010000411.1 GCA_019244535.1 Alphaproteobacteria bacterium | reverse complement strand
CACGCCGGACGGTCGGATCATTCCGTTCGACACCTACAATATGCTGCACCGCCCACGATCAGGGTTCGCCCCGTCGACCGCGAGGTGACCGATGCGTTTTGTGCTCGGTTGCCTCGGTGTCGCTTTTGTTATTTTTGGCGGCTGTGTTCTGGCCATTTTCGGAAGTCAGGGGGTGGCCGGTGAGGAGGTAATCTTCGCGATCACAGCACTTCTCATCTTCGCATTCGGGATCTGGGCCATTTACAAAGCCGTGACGATGGGGCCGAAATCACCCCCCAGCTCCGGAAGCGGTCCGCCGCGCTGAGCCTCTGCAGCGGCTGAGCCCGGCTTCCGTGGCGACCGTGAATGCGGAACCCAGGGACGGTCGCCGCGGTCCTCGTTGACGCTTTCGACTGTGACGCCGCTCTTATCGAGCCAGAGCGCGACCGCGCCGCGCCGCCAGGAATCGATCCGGTCGATGACGGGGATTGCCGTGCGGCAAAGAAATCCGGCCGGCACTTGGCTGACGACGGCGTCGAGCCCGCTGCAGCGGAGCGGCAACGCGGTTTCGCCAGTGACGATCGCGACCGTGCGGCCGCGCGCGCTATACCGGCATAACTCGCCCATGCAGTCGAGGCCGCTCTCGGCTGCATTGCCGGCGGCTGGCCATGGTGTCAGAGTTTCGCCGGTCTCCGATGCAAAAAACGACCGCACGATCTTTGCGTCCTTGCCGGCGGTAACCGAATAATGCCCGCCGGGCGCCCGCGCCGCGACAAAGCGCCCGCCATCCGCAATGACGACATCGGGCGGGCGGGTCAGCGCCATGCACGCAAACCCGGCGGCGATCGCGGCCAGCCCCCAGCGCCGCCAGCTGCCTTGCCACAGGCACAACCACAATCCACCCAGCGAGATCAGCAATAGGCCCGCCGCGGGCAATCGCGGCATCGCCAAGACATTGCCGGGCAGGGACGAGACGTGCTGTGCGACCCAGATCGTCATATCGATCCCCAGCCCATCGGGATCAGCGCCAACCGCTCGAGACCGATCGGCATCAGCAGACATGTCACAACACCCCAAGGCAATGTCCACATCGCGCTCAACGGCACCGCAATAACATTGGCGAGCGGCGAATAGAGCGCGAATTGATGAAAATGGTAGATCGCGTAGGGACAGGTTCCCGCTGTCGCGACCACTGTCGTGACCGTGATACCGACGCAATAGCCCAACCCCTTTCCTGAGATCGTGCGGCTGTGCAGATATTGCCTGAGCCGCGAACCATAGGTCTCGTAGACGGCGATCAGTGCGACAACGGCCCCGAACGACATCTGAAAGCTGACGCCGACGAGGACCGAGGGGTCGACGACGAGCACGACCGCAGCGGCAATCGCGCAAATTCGCATCGAGATGCGCAGCCGGTCAATCAGGATCGCCGCAAACACGATCCCATTCATTACAAACGCGCGCTGCGTTGGGATGGCGGCACCCGAGATCAGCAGATAGCAGGCCAGAACCACCAATGTCAGGCCGGCGGCTATCTTCTTGATCGGGTATCGCAGCGCAATCGACGGGATCAACGCCAATCCGCCGCGCACCGCGAAGAACACGAAGGCGCCGACGAGACCGAGATGCAGCCCGGCAATCGCCAGCAGGTGCGACAAACCGGAATCCCGGAAGGACTGCTTGGTCTCTTCGCTGATCGTTCCCCGTTTTCCGGTGATCAGCGCCGAAGCGACGCCTCCGGCCGATCCGGGGAGGACAGCCGCGATCCGCCGCGTCATCTCGGTGCGCAATTTCCGCAATTCCTCGCGCCAGCCGCGGGAATCGTCCGGTCCTCCGCTCCGATGGGCCGCGCCAAAGGCATATCCGACCGCGGCGATTCCGGCGAAATAAAGCTCGCGCTGAAAATCCCGGCCGCCCGGCAAAATCTGCGCCGGGACCGGATGAAGCACGGCCTTCAGGCTGACCCGGTCCCCCGGGCTGAGCTCGCCGCTGCTGGGCGGGATGTGGACGCGCAGGCGGCGCGGCTGGTCTGCGGCGTCGAGGCCCGGGAGCGGATCGGCCTCGATAACGATACGCCAGCCCCTCTCCACGAGGTCGATATCGACAACCCGGCCACTCACCGCGACCGCCCCGAGGCGCCGCTGCAGCATCGGCGTCTGCCGTTCCCCCGCGGTCTCGCGCATCAGCGCAAATCCCGCGGCAAGGACGGTGAACGCCAGTGCTGCCTCGCGCCATCCGGGATAGCGGCGTGCGGCCCAGGCTGCGCCCGCCCCGGCGACCGTGCCAACAAAGCCCGGCCACAAAGGCGGCTCTACTTTCAGGACGAAGTAAATGCCGATACCGGCGCCGAAGAACACCGGCAGCCACAACACCCAGCGTTCGCCCTCGGCCGCGAGCCGTGCGGCAAGCCCATGGAAAAGCCCGCCGCACCATCCAGGCAGCGCATTGGTTCGCTCGCCCGCAAGGGCCGCATCCGCCATCATTGCTCCCGCAACTCGCGCAATGCGAGCCTAGCGGGATAGAGGGGTGATTTATAGTAGTATCTGTGCTAATTTTAGCGGTTTCACGATAACTGTCCGAGCTTATCCCTAACAGCCTATCGCATCGAGCTGTGGAGCACCTCAAGCGCATCACCAGCTGCTGATCCGGCGGTAGGTCTTGCGTCGACATGCCGCTCGAAGCGCTGCAAGCGATGCTGCGTGTCAATGTCGAAGTCGTGTTCATTGCGAGCCGCGCCATTCTGGCCGCGCATGATCGCGCGACGTTCCGGCTCGACAGTCGACCTCGCCTTATGGACCGGAAAGGCGGCCAACGCCTACTTCGCCCGCCACAATGCGACCAAATTTGCAGTGATCGGCCTGACCCAGGCATTGGCGCCCGAAATGGCGCCGCAAGGCACCTGGGTCGATATAATCTGCCCGGGATCGTCGTCGAGACTGCGATGCGGGAATCCATGAAGTTCAGCAGCGGCACTGCGAGCTGCCCGAAATCCAAAGAGCGAGAAGAATCGATGCCGATCGGACGCGTCTCGGTACCGGATGACCCGGCGCGCGCCGTCGCCTTTCGCGCCTCTGAGGAGCCGTCCCATAGTTATTGCGGAGGAGCTCAAAGTAGCAGCGAAGTTC
>JAFASL010000326.1 GCA_019244535.1 Alphaproteobacteria bacterium | reverse complement strand
TCAAGTGCCAGCAGATCGGTGAATGTACCACCGACATCGACCCCGATCTGCCATGTCATCCGCTATTCCTCGCCGTCTTGCCGAGCTTCTTGCTCGCTCACACGCATCAGTGCTCCAGGTCCTGTTGCGCGACCGGCGGGGCCTCTTTCAGGTTCATACGACCGTCATAGATTGGAGGCGCACCAGTGGTGGGGCCGGGGTATTGCACAAAGAATATCGTCCCACCGGTCGCCGTGTGCATTTCATGCTCGAAATGCGGGTCCGGCATATAGGCTATCGTGCCGGGGCCGTAGAGCTTTCCGGCAAACGTGAATTCGCCCTCGATGATGTACCAGACCTGCGCGAAATCGTGCCGGTGCAGCGGGAAAGACGCGCCCGGCGCGTATTTGAGAAATCCCGCATTGGGTTCCGTCGGACGCTCCGGTCGGGGGTGAAAGAGGAATTTGGTGACATTGCCAAATCGTCCCATTTCCCACTCCATGTCGGTGGCGTGCTTGAACTCGGGCGGATGATGCGTGCCGCTCGCACTCATGTCGCGTTCTCCTGTCTTGCTTGCAGCCAATCCGGCTCGATGAGAGCGTAGGGTAACCAAGGGCGATGCTGATCCTCCAATAATCTCGCTGCGGACATGCCGGTTACGTGAAACGCGCCTTGGCCCAACCGGTCTCGAACGGGGCGCTCATCAGCGGCTCCGATCGCTTATGGCGGAACATCCAAGTTCCATTCACACGGGCGTAGGTCTCGTGATCAATTCCGGCACGCCAGACCGCTTGGTTTCCGGCGGCGACCGTGCAAGGCATGAACAGATACCATCTTGCTCGCGCCGTATCGCGTTCCACTTCGATGTGGCCGTTCAGGCTGTAATGGATCGCGAAGGAGAAGATACCCGACGCTCCCCTGAAGAAACTCCGGATTGCCTCGCGCCCTTCGAACCGGCCCAGCGCCGGGCTTTCCCAAATCGCGTCTTGGGTGAACAAGCTTGCGATCCCGTCGGCGTCGTACTGGTTGTCGCATAACGCGGCATAGCGCGCCTTCAGGTTCCGGATCGCCTCCGCGTCCTCCAATGCTTGCAATCGGCGCTCAAGTCGGTCGAGCCGTGCCGGATCAAATCGATTGTCTTGCGCCATGGTGTCCTCCCCGCTGTTTCGTACCGCCAAGCCAAGGCGGTTATCACCAAAGTCTGGGTTAAGGACGGCGGCCGACTAGCGACCGAGCATCGCCAGAAGCGCTCGCGTCAGAGCGCCGTCCGCTCGCGCCAGTGAATCCAGGATCGTGAAGTGGTCAGCGCCGTCCACCGGCAGCAGGTGCCCGGGAAGACCCTGCTCTGTCCACCGCCGGGCATACTCGGTAGACTGGCGGCACAATTCGGGCAATTCCCGGGTGCCGTAGGCAACGACCAGCTCGCCGGCCGTGACCGGCAAATGCCGGACCGGGCTGTTGCGTTCGGCCTCGGCCGTATCGAGAGCCAATTTCTCGTTGAGGTAATTGAGCCGGATGGGCTCCAAGTCGTAGATGCCGCTGATCGCGATCCCGCTGCGCACCTCTGGTAGCGGCATCGTCATCGCGGTCAGGTGACCGCCGGCCGAGTGTCCGGCAACATATATCCGGGTCGGATCGGCGCCGTATTCTCCGAGATGTTCGGCGAGCCAGCGTGCGGAGCGGCGCACTTCGGCGACAATGCGGTCGAGCCGCGCCGCCGGGGCCAGCGTGTATTCAATGACCGACAGATTGATTCCAAGCGGAAGCAGCCCCTCCGCGAAGAAGGCAAAACTTTCCTTGACGAGGTCGTTGATCTGCCAATAGCCGCCGTGGATAAACGCCAACGTTGGCGCTTGTGGATCGGCGGCGAGAAACAGGTCGAGCCGCTGGCGCGCGGTATCACCGTAGGGAAGGTCGAGCTGGCCGGCGTATTCCCGCCGCACCCTGGCGCTGCGAGTCGCCCAGTCGGCGACAATCGCGTCGCGCTCGGGTACCGCCGCGGTATTGTTGTAGGCGGCGTCGAGCTGGGCACGATCCATTTCGCGGTACAGCATGGCGTATGCCCCGGTCACAATTCGGTCTCGCAACAGTGTGCCACGCCATCGGGGACACCGGTAGGACCCAGACGCCGTGTCAGCAAGCGAGCTGTCCGATGTCGGGGCGGCTTTCGTTAGGGGCGGCTGGCATCGGACACTTTGCCGGAAGTCGGTGGCATCGGCGCATGACGGTCGTCTCTGCCGTTCCGCGATCCGAGGGCCGGTTGACAATCGAAACGCGCCTCTTGTGCCGTGTGCCTGACAGCGCTCCGCATCGCTGCCGTGTCCTTTGCCGCACCGGCGATGACGGTCATCGCCTCAAAACGATCGCGAACGATCTCGGCGGCCAGCGCTCGATACGGCGTTGGCTATTCGCTCGGCTGGCTGGGTGCATCCGTCGGCGGTATAGCAATGGGGTAAGCCGACGAGCGGTTTGGAGTACGCGTAACGGTGATTTCGGCTCGCTGATGATGGTTATAGGTCTGCTGCTGGCGCAAAGCGGCAACGCCCTGACTTTGCTCATCGGCTACGGGGTCTTTATCGCCTCCTCGGCAAGCCGCGATGAATGCGCCGCTCTACACTACATCTCACGCTGGTTCGACCGTCGCCGCAGCACGGCTCTGGCCCGGCTCGGCAGAGGCTCGTCCTTGTTGGCAGCGATCTGGGAGCGGCGATCTTTGCGGCAGCGGAGGCGCAAATCGGTTGGCGCAACACAAGGCTTGGCTTTGCCGTGATCGAGGTTGCGCTGATCCTGCCAGCCGCCGCGCTGATGTTCCGGCGCCGCTTCCGAAGCTCGCGGGTAGCTTCAGTGCTGCGATGCCGCGAATGACAGGTGGCCGCCGTCAGTGAACCCCCGCGACCGGAAACAGGAGTGACTGCTATGGGGGCCATCAAGAGCGCTTCCCGTTCTCGAGACTGAACGGCCGTTGTCGGTTTAGAAACGGGTCCTTTGCCGTCCATATTCGGTCTCGCTGCCCCTTGAGTCAGGCTCTAAAGCCGCTGTCAGAAATTCCTACGACAAATGTTGCTAGAGCGCTTAAGCCATGCGGGTAGGTCCTGCCGCCTCAGCATCTCGACGTTTGGGACAGAGGAGAAAAATAAACTGAGCTGGCAAACTGACTTTGTGGAGCGCATATCTCTTCGATCTTTGAACGTTTCCTGTCAGCACGGAGGAATTGGCGGACCAACTTTGTTGGCACAACGCTCTTTGAGCCTTTATCCATTATCATTTGTCAAAATTTTGCCCCAAATGCCTGATAATAATCGGCCATCGAAGGGGAGGGAAGGTGGCCGTGTACGCCTGGCTGGGACCGGCACTTGGGCGCCAGGAGCTTTGCCGGAGTGATAATCACAATTCTCATTAAACCGCCGATCGCGAGCATCCGTCTTCGCGTCATC
>JAFASL010000268.1 GCA_019244535.1 Alphaproteobacteria bacterium | reverse complement strand
CGTACGGGCTGCCGGTGCCGAAGCCCTTCACCTGGCAATAGATGATGCCGGGATTGATCTTTTTGACGTCGTCGTAGCCGAGCCCTAGCCGTTCGATCGTGCCGGGGGCCATGTTTTCAACAGTAATATCGGCCTTCTTTAGGAGCTCCTTGACGATTTCGAGCCCGCGCGGCGATTTGAGGTTCAGCGTCACCGATTTTTTGTTGGCGTTGAACTGATGAAAATACCAGGGATCATCGTCGGGGTGGCCGGGGCGCAGCCGCCGGCCCGGATCGCCGGTCTTCGGGTTTTCGATTTTGACCACCTCGGCGCCGAGCCAGGCGAGCGCCTCGGTGCAGGACGGGCCGGCCTCGAATTGCGTGAAATCCACGATCTTTACGCCTTCGAGACAATCCAGCTCCACACCCATTCCATCCATGTCATATTCCTCCCATCAGATCCGTAGCGTGAACCCGCGCTCTACTCGTCGCCGCGTTTGATCGCCTCCTCGATGCGCTTCGGGTCGACCCGGATTTCGACCCCGGCGCGCTCCTGCTGTATTATCATCGGCGAGCGCGAGTCGCGATCGCCCCAGCCACGGTTGAGGGCTTCGCTCAACTCAGCAAGCGCGAGATTGGCGATCCGCATCGGCACATTGAAATCGCGGCCAAGCTGGGTGGCGAGCGACATGTCCTTATGGGCCAACCGGAGAGCGAACGCGGCAGGCTCGTATTTGCCGGGCAGGAACTGGTCGACCAGACCGTCGAAGGTCCGCCGGCGGCCGCCGGCGCCGTCGCGTACCGCCTCCCACAGAGCCAGCGGCTCGACCCCGGCCTTGACCCCCACCGCGAACATCTCGGCAAGCGCGGTCTGGATGCAATAGCCGGCGCCGTTGTGCACGAGCTTGGCGACCGAGCCTGCGCCAATCGGCCCGACATAGCGGGCCTTGTCGCCCATCACGTCGAGCACCGGCTTGTAGCGATTGAAGATCTGCTCGTCGCCGCCGACCCACAGCGCAAGCCGCCCGGTGCGGGCGCCGCGCGGCCCGCCGCTGACTGGCGAGTCGAGCATATAGACGTCGCGCTCGGCAAAGGCGGCATGGATCTTCCGCACCGTCGTCGGCGAGTTCGTCGACAGATCGAAATAGGCCTTGCCGCGGCTCATGCCGGAGAGCAGGCCGTTGTCGCCGAGAGCGACGGCCTCGACCTCGGGCGGTCCGGGGAGCGAAGTGAAAACGACTTCGGCCGCCTCGGCAACCGCGCGCGGGCTGTCCGCCCACACCGCGCCTTTGGCCAAATAAGGTTCGGCCGCCGCGCGCCGCAGATCATGGACCACCAGGTCATGACCGGCCTTCTGCAGGTTGGCCGCCATGCCCGAGCCCATCATCCCCAGCCCGATAAACCCGATCTTCATCTCGCCCTCCCAAACCGCGCCGTGGCCTACACCTACTTCTTCTCGAATACCTCTTTGGCAACGAGAGCGGCGGTCATTGCAGCCGGCCAGCCGGCATAAAATGCGAGGTGAGTGATCACTTCGCTGAGCTCGTTTTTTGAGAGTCCATTATCGAGCGCCCGCTGCAAATGGCCCACCAGCTGTTTTTCGCGGCCGAGCGCGATCAAGGTCGCGCAGGTGATCAGGCTGCGATCGCGCTTCGACAGGCCCGGGCGTTCCCAGACTTCGCCAAACAGCACTCTTTCGCTGAGATCGATGAGCCCCGGCACGATGTTGCGGACCTGCTCGCGGGCTGCCGACGGTTGCGACTGCGCCATGATTTCCTCCTTTTGCTGAGCCGCGATCTGACCGAAAAGAGCCTAGCACGCGGAGGTATGGCGCCGGCTATAAATTCCTGGCAATTCACCCTTGCATCGGCCCGGAATGTCGAGTGCCCGCAGGCCGGTTCAAGGCCTCGTCCCAGAGTGAGCGGCGACCTGGCGACGCAAGGCGCGCAGCTCCTCAAACCGCGCCGTCGTGTCACGCATGATGGCGGCTATGCCGATCATCTCACCGGAGTCGCCCTTAAATGGCACGATCGTGAATTCCACAGAAATTCGTGCGCCATTCTTTCGCACCGCCGGGACCGACAGAATC
>JAFASL010000121.1 GCA_019244535.1 Alphaproteobacteria bacterium | reverse complement strand
AAAGTCGCGCCAATGATTACCCCAACCGACTGGGCGAAGGTGACCAATCCGGCGCTGACAAAGCCAATGACCGTCAGCGTCGTCGCGGTTGAGGATTGAATCAGGACAGTAAACAGTGCACCGGAAACGACCGCGCTCAATCGGTCGCCCACCATCGCCTGAAGCGCACGCCGCAGGGAGTCGCCGGCAAGACCCTTCAGCCCCTCGGTGAGGTGGTGGATTCCGAGCAGGAAAAGACCAAGTCCACCCACCACCGCCACATACTTATCCATCGCTCCCCTTTAACCGACAATTCGATTCGATCCGTCTTATCAGGCGACAACAAAAATAGACCCTGTTTGCCAGCCAATCTTCGGGTCTCGTGGGCCGCAACCGGTCGTTGCGGCTAATCGAACCTATCTCGGTCATCGTTATTTGTCTCATCTGACCCCATCCCCCGGTCGCTGCGGCGCAGGTGGCGCCTAAGCAACCTGACGGACATCGCTGGCGGAATTCGGCACGAGATAAGTGGCCAAGTGAGCGTCAATTGCATCCATCGTTCTCTCGTTGGCGGGGACCGCGCGGAATCCAATAAGGCCGCCCGGCCGTACGAGGATGGCGCGCTATTGGACATACCAGCCTCAGTCGCATCGAACTGTGGGCTTACAGCGTCTCGTCGAGTTGTTCGCGCGCTTCGGCGTTACGCCGATACGCGATGCCTTCGATCAGCTCATCGCTCGCACCCGGGCGGCGGTGCGCCGGTAGTTCCGGGCATTGATCGCGCCGGGCGACTATCGCTTCGCCGACGTCATCGACTCGGACGGACAGGGGCACGGCCCGGTAGCTTTGCGCTACCGCCTCGCCGTCGGCGAAGACCGTATCGAACTCGACACCCGCGACAGCGACGACCAGGTGCCGGGGCCGGTCAACTTCTTGATGAGCCCCCGCAGATAGTGGCCGGCGGTGATTCGGCTATACTCGCCCATATCGGCATGTCCGCGAAACTGGCAACGGGCGCATACTTAGTTGTCGCCGGATCGGGCTTTTCGCTTCGCTCCGGCTGGAATGACAACGGAAGGTGAAATGGCGAAGATCGTGATCATCGGCGGCGGCGTGATAGGTTCTTCAACTGCCTATCACCTGGCACTCGCGGGACATGCGAGCGACACGGTCGTGATCGAACCCGATCCGACCTACGAGTTCGCGGCCAGCCCCCGCGCTACCGGCGGCATCCGGCAATTGTTCACGATCCCCGAGAATATCCGCATGGCGCAATACGGGCATGAGATCTACGGGCAGTTCGAGACGCTGATGGCGGTCGATGGCGACCCCGCGCCGATCGACTTTCACCGCATGGGCTATCTCTGGCTCGGCTCGGGTAAGACCGACGTCGATGCTCTGATGGCCAATTGGCGGGTCCAGACCGCTCACGACGCGCGGATCGAGTTGCTCGATCGCAAGGGTGTCCAGCATCGCTTTCCATCGATGCGTGTCGACGATATCGACATCGCCGCGTATTCGCCCGATGACGGATATATGGATCCCTACAGCGTATTGATGGGCTTTCGCCGCAAGGCGGCGAGCTTGGGTATCCGCTATCTGAAGGACCGAGTGGTGGATTTTGAGGTCGCAAGCAAGCGGGTCGCAGCGGTGCGGCTTGAATCCGGCGAACGGCTCGTAGCCGACAGCGTCGTCAACGCCGCCAACTGCTGGGGTCCGGAACTCTGCGAGAGGCTCGGGATGAAGATCCCGGTCTACCCGATGCGGCGGCTGACCTTTTATTTCGAGATCCGCGAAAAGCTGGAGCCGATGCCGCTGACCCGACATATCAGTAAGAATGTCTCGTTCCGGCCGCAAGGCGCCGGCTATATCAGCGGCAACACCAGGTATGACGAGCCGCCTGGCTTCAACTGGGATGTCGATTACGACTATTTCGACGAAGCGATCTGGCCCGGACTTGCCGAGCGAGTGCCGGCCTTCGAGGCGCTCAAGGTTACCGGGGCTTGGGCCGGGCATTACGACCAGAACAGCTTCGACAACAACGCGATTCTCGGGTCGTGGGTTGGTGGGATCGAGAATTTCTATATCGCGCTCGGTTTTTCCGGCCACGGACTGATGCAGGCACCGGCGGTCGGTCGCGGCTTGAGCGAACTCCTGTTGCACGGCGCCTACCAGACCCTCGACCTGACGCGGATGGGCTACCAGCGCATCCTCGAAGGCTCAGCACTCTCCGACGAGGTACCGAAGGCCTGAACCTCATCGGTAACCAGCCAAATACCTCGATTTCTAAGGCCCGTCTCGGTGGCCTCCGGCCGTTGAGGATCGCTCCAGGAGGCGAGCAGCCGCGTTAGGCAAAACCCATTCCTACGGTTGCTGCGCACGCTTCCTCAACAGCCGCGAGGTAAATGCAGCGTCACGCAATGGCGTTGCGACGGCCGAGAAGGTAGGGGCCGACGCGCGGCGCATACATCATCCGCCAAAGCCAACGTCCATAGCCCGGTGTGATAGTCAAATCGGACCTTTTGACATGGATGCTGAGCGACATTACCCGTCGGCTACTCAGCTCCTGGTGCGGACCAGTTTGTAGGCATTTAGGGCGACGATGACGGCCAGGATGGCGGTCGAGATTAGCAACAAAGCGATCGCCCAGGCGGTCGCCGTCATCCCGCCGGATAAAGATCGCCGTAACTGCCGACGCTACCTGAGCTCGCCAACGAGGGTCCGTATCCGGCCAGGGGTCTCTACAGGCCTTGCGGTCATATCCCGTCGCAGCGCGTCAAGCTTCACGTCGAGACGCCACCGTTCGAGGCGGGGATCTTGCTGGTTGCTCTCCTCAGCCTCGCTGCGAAGAGGATTGGCCAATCTCAGAACTCCCTTTTTCGCATGCCAATGGCGACAACGTCGGGCGGCCCGCGATCTCGGGGTTACGATAACCAAGCCATCATGTTGCCGGTTCGAAGCCAGCAATAACCATATTAGCGAAGATTATGTCCCGTTCCGAGGCGAATAGAGAAGATTTGTGCACGGGCTGCCCAGGCTGAGAGTGCGCTTGCGGCCCGCGTAAACACCCCCCGGGGGTGGCTTGAACCCTAGAGGACTGGGGCCTCGAAGCGCTCGATGCCAGCAGCCGCCGTGACCTCTTCGAGATCCTCGAGCACCTCGCGCGATAGCGCGACCTCGCCCGGATTATCGCTGCCGTGGATCCAACACTCGGACACAGCAAAGTTTACTCGACCTTCATCTCGCCGAGATAGGCTTCACGGATCATCGGGTTCTGCCGCAGCTCGCCGGCGGGGCCGCTCAGTACGACTTGCCCGGTCTGCAACACATAGGCGCGGTGGGCGATCGACAGCGCCATATTGGCGTTCTGCTCGACCATAAAAATCGTCGTGCCCTGGCGGTTGATGGTCTGGATGATCTCGAATACCTGCTCGACAAAAACCGGCGACAGACCCATCGACGGCTCATCCATGCAGAGAAGCCTCGGGCGCGCCATCAGCGCCCGGCCGATCGCCACCATTTGCTGCTCGCCGCCGGAAAGCGTTCCAGCGAGCTGGTCAAGCCGCTCCTTGACCCGGGGGTACAGCGTGAACACCCGTTCCAGATCTTCTTCGAATTCCGGGCCGCGCCCACGGGTATAGGCACCCATTTCTAGGTTTTCGTATACAGTCATGCGCGGAAACAGACGGCGGGCCTCGAGCACCGGCGCGATACCGCGCCGCACCCGCTCGGCGACGCTGACCCCGGCGAGCGACCGCCCGTCGTAAAGCACTTCGCCGCGGGTGGGGACGACGACCCCCATGATCGCCTTCATCGTTGTCGATTTGCCGGACGCGTTGCCACCGAGGAGGCAGACGATCTCGCCCTCCTCGATCCGGTAATCGACCGATTTCAGGACGTGCAGGTCGCCGTAATGGGTATCGACGCCGCGGAACTCGAGGAGGTCAGGCAAAAGCGGCGCTCCGCCCGAGATAAGCGCGGATCACCTCCTCGTTCTGCCGCACCTCGGCCGGGGTGCCCTCGGCGATTTTCTCGCCGTGGTCAAGCACGATTACCCGCTCGGCCAGGTTCACCACCACGTCGAGCTTGTGCTCGATCAGCACGATCGACAACC
Source organism: Alphaproteobacteria bacterium (assembly GCA_019244535.1). Classification (GTDB taxonomy): domain Bacteria; phylum Pseudomonadota; class Alphaproteobacteria; order ATCC43930; family CGMCC-115725; genus AP-15. The sequence goes on along the minus strand of JAFASL010000121.1, from coordinate 209 downwards.
CGTGCTCGTGCAGGTTCTTGATCTGCTGCGCCAACTCGAGGGTCTCGGCCGGGTTCATCCCCGCGGTCGGCTCGTCGAGCAGCAGCAGCTTGGGGCTTGAGGCGAGCGCGCGCGCGATCTCGACGCGGCGCCGGTTGGCGTAGCTGAGGCTCGAGACCGCGTGGTCGACGCGCGGCAGCAGCCGATTGCCGAACAGCGCGAGAATTTCG
>JAFASL010000063.1 GCA_019244535.1 Alphaproteobacteria bacterium | reverse complement strand
CGACCAGTTCCCGAGCGAATACAAGGGCAGCCTGTTTGTCGCGCTAAAGGGCTCGTGGAACCGTTCCGTGCCGACCGGCTACAAGATCGCCCGGGTGCCGTTCAAGGACGGCCGCCCGGAAGGGTATTACGAGAATTTCGCGACCGGCTTCTGGGCCTCCGGCAACGAGCGTGCGGAGGTCTGGGGCCGCCCGGCGGCGCTTGCGGTGGCCAAGGACGGCTCATTGCTCGTCGCCGACGACACCGGCGGCACGATCTGGCGGATTTCGTACAAGGGCCCACCCGCCGAGCACGCCGCTGTGCCGGCCAACACCAGGTCCGAGGCGCAGAAGCAGTAGGGAGAAGCGGAACTAAAGGCGGGTCGACAGCCAGATCGCGAGGCGCGAACCGGTTTTTACCACCGCGCTGATCAGGTCATAACCGGCGCTTTCCTGGGCGCCTTCCCTGATTGCGAGATCACGATGTGCGATCTCGTCATCACGAAACGAGAGTAAGGTTTCTCGCAGTGCCGGATCCGCGTTGCCAAGTTGCTCGGCTTGCCGTCGATAATGCTCGTCGCTGACCTCCTCGACCGCAACCGTGCACGCCATCGCGGCGCGCTCGCCCAGCAGAGCGGTCGCGGCACCCAGCGTGTAACCGGCAACTGTCCACAGCGGGTGGAGCAGCGTCGGCCGCACCCGCCTCTCGCGCAACAATGTCTCGAAGCGGGCGAGGTGGCGGCCTTCCGCTTCGACCATTTGGCGGATCACCCCCGCGCGGCCGTGTCCGAGCACCTCCAGCTGGCCTTCATAGATGCGGGTCGCACCATATTCGCCGGCATGATCGACGCGCAGCATGCGGGCGATTGCATCGGCTGGAGGCGGATCGCCGGGCAGCCGGCGTGAGACCTCGCTGGTCACGCCGTGCCTCGGCGGATTCCGGCTCGCGGCGCGGGGTTGCGTCTTTGCAAAAATGCCGCCAGGCAGAAACCGAACATCAGTATCGATGCAAGCAGGTTCCAGCCGGCGAGTGAAACGCCCCATAACGACCATGCCGGCTCGTCGCAGCGCACCGGCTGCTGACGCAGGATCTGCGCCTTCAAAGCCTCGACCGTGTCGGCGGCGGTCGCGGCACCGCTGCAGGCGGTGGGGCCGGCAAACCAATGCTGCTCGACCCCGACATGGTAGAGAGCAAGCCCAACGCTCACAACGAAGACCAGTGCGAGGAGCAGCGCCACCCAGGGCAAGGCAGGCCGGCTACCGACCATCGTCGCGACAAACGAGATCACGATTGCCGCGCCCCATGGCCATCTCTGGATCAGGCACAGCTCGCAAGGCGCGAGCCCGCCCCAATATTGCGAGGCGAGCGCCGCGCCGAGCACAACAGCGCTCGCCGCCAAAACAGCGGCCGGGAAGCCACGGGTCGGGAGCATCACGCCCTCAGAGATAGCGCAGCACCAGGAACCCGCCAACGAGGGCCGCCGCCGCCGCGCTCGTCACCAGCATCAGCCGGCGCTCGATGAAGTCGCGGACCGGCTCTCCGAAGCGCCACAACAGAGCAGCCAGTAGGAAAAATCTCAGGCTGCGAGAGACGAGTGACGCCAAAGTGAAGGAGAGCAGGCTGAATTCCGCGACCCCGCTCGCGATCGTAACGAGCTTGAACGGGATCGGGGTCAAGCCCTTCAGGATGATTATCCAGACACCCCACTGCGCAAAGCCCGCCTTCAGGGCCTCATATTTGTCCATCGCGTGATAGAACTCGAGCACTGGCCGGCCGACCGCGTCGAACAGGAAATAGCCGATTGCGTAGCCGACAAAGCCGCCGAGCACCGAAGTGATCGTGCAGACCGCGGCGATCCACCAGGCGCGGCGCGGCTGCGCCAAGGTCATTGGGATCAGCAGAAAATCGGGCGGCAGAGGCAGAAACGAGCTTTCGGCGAAGGAGATCGCCGCCATCGTCCACATCGCGTGCCGGCTGGCGGCGAGGGCAAGCGTCCGGGAATACAGATAGCTTAGCATCTTAAGGGGGTCAGAATTCGACAGGCGAAGCAGAGATAGCGATCCCCTCGTACAGCTCGGACATCGAGATCTGCAGGTCGACCGAGACGAGGGGAAGAGCGGTCTCCGCGCCACGAACTAGCTGGATGCCCCAATGGTCGTTTTCTCGCCGATAAAGCTCGGCGTGGTAGCTATCGACATCGATCAGCATGATCTCGCGCACACTCCGTATATTTTGATAAACCGGCAATTTGAGGCGATGGTCGCTTCGCTCGGTACTCGATGACAGGAACTCGATTATCAGGATCGGATCTATCATCGCCTGCCGACTGGGTTCATTTGGCTCGCAGGTGACGGTGATGTCGGGGACGTAATACGAGTCCGCTCTGTCAGGGCGCACCACTCCGGGCTGGATCTGCGCATCGCAGGGACGCCGACTGGCGAGCGCGGCATCGATGCGGGAGACGAGCCGCACGGCGAGGATGCGATGCGCCTCGGCCGGCGGGGCCATTGCCACCGGAAAGCCATTGATCAACTCGTAGCGCGTATCGATCCCAACGTCCCAACGGAGAAACTCCTCGAGGGTCATGCGCCTGATCGCCGGCTCGGCCATTTCTAACTCTCCGAGTAAATATAGTGCCTATTCGGCGGCGGCGAGACCGGAAGAGCCGACGGGGTCGAGGAAGCCGCCCGACTGACGATGCCACAGACGGGCATAGGTGCCGCCGGCGGCAAGGAGCGCCGCATGGGTTCCTTCCTCGACGATATTGCCTTCCTCGAGCACGACGAGACGGTCGAGGCGCGCGATCGTCGAGAGCCGGTGCGCGATCGCAATGACCGTGCGACCTCTCATCAAACCGTCGAGCTGCTCCTGGATGGCGGCCTCAATCTCGGAATCGAGCGCCGAGGTGGCTTCGTCGAGCACTAGGATCGGCGCGTCCTTGAGGATTACCCGGGCGAGCGCAATCCGCTGGCGCTGACCGCCCGACAATTTGACGCCGCGCTCACCGACATGCGCGTCGAAACCGCGCCGTCCATACCAGTCTTCGAGCCCCTCGATAAATTCGAGCGCATGAGCCTGTGCGCCGGCGCGGCGGACCTCCCAGTCGCTCGCTTGCGGCCGGCCGTAGCGGATATTGTCGCGGATCGAACGGTGCAACAGCGAAGTGTCTTGCGTCACCATCGCGATCTGCGCGCGCAGGCTCTCCTGCGTCACCGTCGCAATATCTTGCCCGTCGATCAGGATGCGGCCTTGTTCCAGGTCATAAAATCGAAGCAGAAGGTTCACGAGGGTCGATTTACCGGCGCCCGAGGGTCCGACGAGCCCGACGCGCTCTCCCGGTTGCACGGTGAGGTCGATGCCGTGCAACACGCCCTTGGCGGTGCCGTATCCGAAACGCACCTCCTCAAAGCGAACGGTTCCGCGCTCGACCTGCAAAGCAACTGCGTCGGGCCGGTCGGGCATTTGCCGCGGCACGGCAATCGAGCGCATGCCCTCCTGCACAACCCCGATATTCTCGAAGATTGTCGTCACGTTCTGCGCCACCCAGCCGGCGATCGCCGCGATGTGCCAGGTCAACGGCAGCGCCATCGCAACGGTGCCGACCGGGATATGCCCGTTGTTCCACAGCCAGATCGCAATAACCCCGGTGCCGACCACGAGGCTGGCGTTCAACGCGGCAAGGCTCAGCCCGAGCGTGGTGGTCAGCCGCAGCTGCGCGCGAAATGCATCCGTCAGATCGTCCATCGCCGCGCGTACGAATTCGTCCTCGTCGCGCGGCCGGGCGAACAGCTTGACGGTCTGGATGTTGGAATAGCTGTCGACGACCCGGCCCGAGAGCGCCGATCGGGTCTCCGACATGCGCCGGGAGCGGACGCGCAGGCGCGGCACAAAATAGCGCAACAGTGCCGCGTAACCGCTAAACCACACCACGATCGGGATCGCCAGCGGCAAGTCGTTCGACGCCATCAACGTAATTGCGCCGCCGCCATAGACGAGGATGTACCAGACCGCGTTGGTCGCCGAGACGACGCTTTCGCGCAGTGACGGGCCGGTCTGCATGACGCGCTGTGCGATGCGGCCGGCGAAGTCGTTCTGAAAGAAGGCCCAGCTCTGCCGCACGACGTGCCAATGGCTCTGCCAGCGAATGAGGTTGGAGAAGCTGGGGATGATTCCCTGGTTGGTAATCAGGTTTTGCAACGTCAGCGCCGCCGGGCGCGCGACGAGCAGCACAAGCGCCATAGCAACGAGCTGCGGCCAGTTATCGTGCAGCAGCGAGCCCGGTTGGTGACCGGAGACCAGCGTCACGACCCGGCCGATGAATACCGGTATCGTCGTGTCGAGCAGCGCTACGATGAAGCCCGTTACAAAGAGTGCCGCGACGAGGTGCCGTGCCTGCCGCGCGTAATGCCAGTAGAAAGCGGCGAGCCCGGCCGGCGGCGGCGCCCCTGTCGGGAGGGCAGTCGGCTCGAGGAGGCTTTCAAAAAACCGGAAAATGCGCATGTCAGAAATACGCCTTTGAGCCTTCTGTTGTTACGGAGAGGGCGGCGGCAGCGCCGTGGGTCACTGCCGATAATCTTAGCATATGTATGGCAGGCTGAGAGAAAAGATCCCTGATCTCGCCCCGCCGCCTACCCAATTGCGGCGCTCGCCACTTTAACTATGCTTTACCTCACCCGAACCGTAGTCGGAGGTAACGAGGCATGCTGATGCGCAGCGGTTTTGAAAATGGCTTGCCTTTCGATTTGCCTCGTTGTAGCAGGATAGTTGGACCTATCGATCTAGTTTTGACTACGCACTTGTTCGATAGCCTGTTTACTTTGTTTAAGCTTAACAAGTGGCATCGCATTTCTACAGAACGCAAGTTGACTGCCGCGGACCGAGCTGAGAGATGCTCCTGGAAGACGCGTTCACGTTGTTCAAGCGGCTCGGAGTCGATGTCAGATCGATCTCCGCCAGGGAATTTACCGCCGCATATTTTGCGCTCGCCAAGCGTTACCATCCCGACCGCGGCGACCAGAAAACTCACGATTTGATGGCCAGCATAAACGCCGCGCGGGCTGAGATAATAAGACGCCATCGAATGCGCTGAGGCCAGGAACGACCAGCCTCGGCTGCTTGGCTGACGGGCCGTCTTCGAGTGCATAGGTGCATTGTCGCTGCGGCGGTGTACCGAACATGCGCGCCAGTCTATCCGGATGTTTAACAGCGGGGCAGCCGAATCACGCCGGCGCGCTCGACCACGGAGGAGCGGTATCGATGAAGACGACGCGGCGGCGCTATTGGGTATTCTTTCTTCTGTTCCTGTTCAACCTGATCGCCTATGTCGATCGGGTCAACATGTCGGTCGCAGGAAAACCGATCGCACAAGAATTCGGGTTGTCTCCAGTCGCGCTCGGTTATCTGTTCTCCTCTTTTCTGTGGGCCTATGTGTTGATGATGCTTCCGGGCGGGCGTCTGATCGACCGCTGGGGCGCGCATGTCGTTGCGGGCGCCGCGACAGCGGTGTGGTCCGCGGCACAAATGGCGACGGGGGCAGCCGGCAGCTTTGTGACGATGCTGCTGACACGGCTCGGCCTCGGGATCGGCGAGGCGCCGTTTGCCCCAGTGACCTATCGCAGCGTTCGGGCTTGGGCGCCTTACACCGAGCGGGGCACGGCAATCGGTGCCATCTCGGCCGGCTCCAGCCTGGGGCTCGCGCTTGGCGCGCCATTCGTGGCGTGGCTCATCGAGGTTGCGTCTTGGCGCTGGTCGTTCATCATCACCGGAGCGATCGGCTTTGTTTGGGTGGCGGTGTGGCTCGCGGTCGTGTCGACGCCGGAAAAGACGCGCTGGCTGCCGGAAGCGGAGCGGCAGCGGATCTTTGCCGAGCGCGACGCCGGCGTCGAGCCGCCGAGCCACGGCGGGGTCGGCTATCTGGGGTTGATACGCTGCCCGGCGATGTGGGGCCTCTTTATCTCGCAAGGTTGCCTCGTCTACTCGGTTTACCTCTACATGACCTGGCTGCCGAACTATCTGCAGACCGCGCGCGGCTTGTCGCTGGTCGGCTCCGGAATTTTTACCTCGATCCCGTTCTTCGCCGCCTCGGTGGCCAATATCGTTGCCAATTGGTTCGGCGACCGGTTGCTTTCGGCCGAAGGTGTCCGCAACGGTAACCGCCGCTATCTAGTCGCCCTGTGCTTGTTGCTGACCGCGGCGGGTTTGGCCATTCCCTATGTCGACTCGCTGGCCGCGGTTGTTGTTCTGGTCTCGGTCGCGGCGTCATTCGGCAATGTCGGCCCGGCGGCGAACGGCGCGCTCGTCGGCGATCTGTTGCGTTCTCCGTCCGACGCCGGACGGGCCTTTGCGTTCCTTGTGCTTGGCGGCAACAGCTTCGGCCTTCTCGCACCGATCGTGACCGGGTACCTCGTCGAGGGCACCGGCAGCTTCAACTCCGCCTTCATGCTCGCGGGCGGCTTGGCGCTGGTGGGCGCGACTGTAACCCTGGCGCTCGCCCGCACCCCGATTGCCGAGGTGCGGACGCCGACCCTCACTCGCGAGCGTCTTGCCGGCTGACGTTTCAACGGGTTCTATAACCCTGTTGGCAATACGCCAACGGTCCATCGACCGGAACGCCATGGGAAGAGATCGGCTGACCGCATTCAGCGACGGCGTCATCGCCGTCATCATCACGATCATGGTGCTGGAATTGAAAGTGCCGCACGGGGCAGACTGGAACGCGCTCCGCGGCTTGGCCCCGATATTTTTCAGCTACGTTCTCAGCTTTGTCTATGTGGCGATCTATTGGAATAATCATCATCACTTCCTCCACACGGTCACTCGGGTCAGCGGCTCGATCCTGTGGGCGAACAATCATCTGTTGTTCTGGATCTCGCTCGTCCCGTTCGCGACCGGCTGGATGGGCGAAAACGAGTTCGCGCCGCTGCCAACAGCAATCTACGGCCTCTCGCTGCTGATGCCGGCGCTCGCATGGTATCTGTTGCAGAAGGCCATTATCCGCAAACACGGTACGCAGTCGGTATTGGCCACGGCGCTCGGTCGCGATCTCAAAGGCAAGATGTCGTCAGTCTTTTATGTCGCGGCGATCGCGCTGGCCTTTGTCAGCCCCTGGATCTCGCTGGCGATCTATGCTCTGGTCGCGGTGATGTGGCTGATACCTGACCGGCGTATCGAGCATGCCATCGCCGTCGAGTCGTAGTTCGATGATCGCTTAAGGAGGAAAGGATGCCTGTGCCAGGGGAGCTGATCGCCGGCGCGCTCGCTGGTCTCGCTTTTGTCGGATGCAGCCTGTCGAATGCCGCTCCGACGCCGTCATCCGGCAGGGGAAGGCGGCGGGAGGTCGTCGTCAACGGCAAGCGGGTCAAGACGGTCGACATCCATGCCCATTGCATCGTTCCCGAGGCCGCGGCAGTGATTAACCACCCGTTGGAGGCGCCGGGGCTATTGTGGTCGAACCTTTCCGAGCGCGTCGCGGAGATGGATGCCGAGGGGATCGACGTCGAGGCGCTCAGCATCAACCCCTATTGGTATCGCGCCGAGCGTGACGCCGCGGCAGAGCTGATCAAAATCCAGAACGAGAAACTGGCGGAGTTCTGCGCCGGCACGCCCGACCGCTTTGTCGCCTTTGCGACTGTCGCGTTGCAGCATCCGGACTTAGCTGTCGAGCAGCTCGAGCACGCGATCAAGCGGCTGGGCCTGCGCGGCTTGGGGGTCGGCGGCAGCGTCGCCGGGCAGGAATTGGCCGACCCGAAATTCCATCCGGTCTGGGCCAAGGCCGAAGAGCTCGGCATTCTGATCTTTATGCACCCGCTCGGTACGAGGGAGCTGGAGCCGAGCGGCCGGCTCAAGGGCAGCGGCCTGTTGACGAATACGATCGGCAACCCGCTCGAAACTACGATCGCCTTGTCGCATCTGATCTTTGAGGGCACACTCGACCGCTTTCCGGGTTTAAAAATTTGCGCCGCGCATGGCGGCGGTTTCCTCCCGTCCTACGCCAATCGTTCGGATGCGGTGATCGCGACCTTTCCTAACCGGGTCGGCCCTCTGCCGAAGAAAAAGCCGACGCAATACCTGAAGGACGGCCAGCTATATTTCGATTCGATCATGTTCACCGGTGAAGCGATGCGCCATTTGATTGCCGAAACCGGTGTTGGGCAAATCATGGTCGGCACCGATTACCCGTTCCCGTGGAACAAGGTTCCGGTCGACCACGTCATGTCGATCCCCGGCCTCAGCGACGAGGACCGCATCGCAATCCTCGGCGGCACCGCCGCAAAATTGCTTAGGATTGCCTCTTGAGGGCTCGACCTCCCACTGAAAGAGGGCCGGCTTCTCTAATGAAAGAGACCGCAGTGCGAGTGAACTTGACGGCCGATCCCGAGATCATCACGAGCCAGCCCGCTATTCTCGTTTACCTGGAAAAGATCGGCCCGTTTCTCAAAACCGCGCCACTCGCATGGAAGGAGTTCTGGTCGATCGCGAAAGCGCAGTTCGACCGGGGCGAAATCGCGGCAATGGTCGGCCTCAGCCGCATCGACGGCACAAAAACGGGCGATGCCGCCTTTGCTTACCAGGCCGGGGTCACACTGAAATCAAAGCCCACAAAAATCCCGCAAGGCCTGCGATCGCGTGAGCTCCACAGCTGTAAATATGCGCGTTTTCTGCTCATCGGATCCTACGGGCAGCTGCCGGCGGCTTATCCGCAAGCCTTCTCGACCTTGAAAGCGCTGAAATTGGAAACGCGCGACGATTTTTGCATAGAACGCTATCTGAATACGCCCGAAGAGGTGTCGGAAGACTGGCTCGAAACCGAAATTCTGATCCCGGTTTGTTAGCCTGTTCCAGAGCAGCAATCGGCTTTGCGCTGCTCTTCCAGGAGGCTGCGCTCGACATCTGGGCGGCGACAGGTGGGACATTACCCCGCCCGCGGCGGGTGATAGGGTGAGTACCCTGCATGGACCGGAGGTGCCAACCAATGCCGGAAACCCAAATTGCACAAGCAGTGCAGCTGCTCGACCTGCTGCTCCAGCATTTTGCCGAAGACAGCCGCTGGACACGCGGCCGCTATGACGACGGAAACGGCGGCCATTGCCTGGTCGGCGCTCTGCTGCATTTGAGCCGCAAGCATCGCCTGCCAAAGGCCCCGGCGTTGGCGCTGCTGCAGGATGCGATGCCCAGGCCCGGCCTCCCGCTCGTGCACTTCAACGATAGTTGTTGCGGCAGCCTCGCCGAGCTGCGCTCGATTATCCTCAAGGCCCGTCGTCTCGCCGGCGATCATGCGGAGCAAGAGCGGGCGGCTGCCGCCGTTAAGACCTGGCTGCTCGCCCAGATCGCGAAAAAACGGCCCGGCCCGTCGGCGGATATCGCGGACACGGCGCCAGAGGAGCCGTTTGCACCAGATCACCTCGCCCCCAGGCGCCTCGCGGCCTAGCGCTCAGATGCGCTGAGCCTCGGTGAATCCTTATTTCGCCGGTTCGCCTTGGCAGTGCGCGGGGACAAACTTGCCGTTCGTGTAGCCGTCGGGAACCCAAGGCACACCCGCCGGGCACGCATAGGCCTGACCCGCACTTGTGGTCGGCGTGCACCCCGCCATCGTGGCAATCCCTGCGGCGGCCATCATGAGACCGGCGAACATCATCGCAAGAGAACGCATGTCCATCTCCCTTCTTCGTACGGATGCATCCATGTTACCCGGCGGCCGGGCCGGGCGTCATGGGTGAACCACCTGTCCCATCCACAGGGAGGCCCCCGCGGGAGTGGCTGCCGTAGACGCTGTGATGTGATACGTCACATATCTCGCCTGTGATCCTGCGCTTTCGCCACACAGGGCTGGAGCGGCTCAATTCACGCGACGACACAAGCGGCGTTTCCGCCCAGCACGTGAAGCGACTACCGCGGGCACAGAGACAGGGGACAAACCAAATGGCAGACATTATTGAATTACCATATGTCGAACACGTAACCGTCCTCTGGTTCGACGGTGAGTCCGCAGAATTACAATTTACCTCCGGAGAAAAGGTTTATAAAATGAAGTTTCCCTTGAGGAAATATTCCGGTCTGAAGACTGGTTTATTTCTTTGCGCCGCAGCTTGGCACCTCTGCTTGCCGCGCGAAAGGATTTCCTCTCAAAACAATCAACTGGCTGATGTCCCGCATGTCTCCAAGTTTGAGGTAGAGAGGTCCCTCTGGACCGTGACAATTGGGCGGCGGCAAGGCCACTAATCGCCATTCGTTCTGATAAAAAAATCGCAGGTGTTTGAAGAATAATATTTCAGCGCCCGTATTTGGAAGAAGTTGAAGCACAAAATATGGATCAATATATTTTGCCATGCCTATTTCCAAGTACCATTTTGGCATCGCCTTACGAGCTGCTGAAAGAAGACGGCGCTTAAACTCATCCTGATTTGTTATCACTACGCATGCGTTGGCTCGAAAATCCGCAAACAGGCGAATCCTGTAATCGACAGAAAAACAGTACAAATAGTGATCTGCAGGCTTCTCGTGTTCGATCTCCAACCAACACCTTTCCGGTCGAATTCTAAGAACAGATTCATGCACCATCCCGAGATCATAATCTTGCGGTCCGACAAAACATGTGATCGACATCTCATCATCGCGCCGTGCCGGGTCGAGCGCGTGAGCCGAATAGTACGATGCGGGGCTAAGTCGGATCGAACCTTGCTCATGAAATTCGCGCATCCACCGTTCCTCCTCTCCATACTTGCAAAAAATGCCAGTTGGGGAGGGAGCACGGAAAACATGCGGTTGTTCTCGAAACGAGCGCACCGCTTCCTCGGTGAAAACCCATTCCTTTAGCTGCGGCAATTTAACGTTTTCCTCGCCGCGACGGGCAAGTTCTACGTTTACTGCAATTAGAAGATCGAGCCAGTGGTCGCGAAAGGATTATCCCATAAGCCGATTCGCCCATCGGACATGAAGTCGAACAAGTTTACAGCAATTTCGGAGAGTCGATCATCGAGAGCCGCTCGGGATGCTCCCGATAGGTATGGGCGTAGCCGTTATTTGAACCTTGCCGCGTCCTCCTTGGACATTTTGCTGTCGAGCCAGCTGGTCGCGAACATCATCTACTTATGCCCAACATATAGGCAGCGGCGTCGAAATTTATGCTCTGGTCGGCGGTTTCCACCTAGTCCCGCCCAAGGATTATTAGCGCCAAATGGAGGTCGAGCTGAAAAATCGACCTCGAGCACGTCCTCCCGATGCATTGCAGCGGCTAGAACTTCATCGACCTCGTTACGCAGGCATGCGGATATTAAAGACGCAGGGCTCAAACCACTGAAGAGCGGAAGTGACATCATTTAAGTAATTCGCCTCGTCGGCAAATGCTTTGCAACTGATACTCATCAGCAGCGAGGTTATCGCTAACTTTGTAGAGGCCAGAAATGAGGTGCGTTTTTGCATATATCGCCTGTGCATCTGTGTTGATGCCTATCCATGCGCTGGCGGACTGGCAATATACGAAATGGGGAATGAGCGTCGAACAGGCGGCTCGAGCGTCAGATGGTCAACTTCGCGCGCCAACCGCCCCGGAACGCTCTGCGCAGGTAGTCAATGGCGTGGCGCCGGGGCTGGTAGGCACCTATCGCAGCGCGACTTTCAACTTCAAGTGCGCGCTGTATTTCACATCTACAAATCTCGGCTTAGGAAGGGTTACGTTGACCGCAATGGATTATCAGCAATCCCGAACAATTATCGAGTCGCTACGCGGCCTTTACGGAGAACCTATCGAGTTCAGTCACGGAAGGTTTGGAGACAAATTCAGATGGCGCGATGACCCGCACGATAATTAAATAGACGTCTATGATCTTGCTTCG
>JAFASL010000055.1 GCA_019244535.1 Alphaproteobacteria bacterium | reverse complement strand
CTTCGCCGTCCAGCAGCTGAGCAACAAACCGCAGGCGCTCGTCCATTACCGAACACTCCTTCCACGGCATCCACACCTCCCCCGAAAGGGAAACCGTGTTACCCATGTGTCCGGTACGATCTGTCACCTATGTCTCGGGCCGCTCACTGCTCGGAGTAATGAGAATGCTCGCGCCGTCACGATCGTGACGATAAGGACGTCTGCCGTGAGCGCGGGAGTGCTGTTCGTTATTAAGTAAGCCCCTTGGCTATAATTTGCGGCGCATCTTGTCGGCCGGCCGATCTTGCGGCCGGGTTCTTGCCGCTCGGAGGCGGCGCCATGCGTTTTCCGATCGGGTTGAAGATCTTTTCGATCGCCGTCGGGCTGCTGGTCCTCATGGCGGCCGTCGCGCTGTTGAGCATGCGGATGACGCGCACCGTCGACGGCCAGCTCGCGATAATCGACCAGAACTATTTCCCCGCCTATGTCGCGCTCGCGCAGGCCAATATCCGTTCGATCGAAGAATCGGCTTATGTCCGCCGGCTGATGCTGGCGATCGGCGAACAGGGCGACAACACCACGAAAATCGACGATCTGCGCGAGCGGGTCGCGAGCACCGGCAAGCAGAGCGACGAGGAAATCGCCAACGCGCGCGAACACATCAACCGGCAGATCGCTGACCCGCTCGATTTCGACGACAATATCGCGCTGGCCCGGCTCGACGACAAAATCGAAGTCCTGCAAGAGGAGCGGCAACGCTATGAGGCGGTCCTGGCCAAGCTGATCCCCGCCGCCGAGGCAGGGAATAAACCGCAGGCCAGCGAGTTGCTTGCCGAGCTCGATGGCTGGCGGGACGACTTCGACCGCAAGATCGAAAACGCGCGCAGCGAAATGCGGCGGCTCGCTGGTGCTGCAATCGTCGGCACCCGCGCCTACCAGCAGCGCGTCGTCGCGATCGGGATTGCGCTCCTGGCGATCGCCGCGGCGCTCGGCATCACCGTCGCCGCCGCCGTCACGCTCGGCCTGGTGCGCCCGGTGCGGCGCTTGCTCCTCGGCACCGCCGCCGTCGAAGGCGGCGCGCTTGATACCGTCGTCCCGATCACGTCGCACGACGAAATCGGCCAATTGACCCGATCCTTCAACAGTATGGTGGGCGAATTGCGGGTCAAGGCTCAGATCCGGGAAATGTTTGGCAAATATGTTGATCCGCGCATCGTCGCCGGACTGCTGGACCGGCCGGAGCTGACCGATACCAAGGGCTCGCGTCGCGAGATGACGGTGTTCTTTTGCGATATGAAGGATTTTACCGCCTTCAGCGAGGGTATGACGCCGGCGGCGCTGGTCAATGTGCTGAACCGCTACATGACGGTGATGTCCGAGCCGGTGCGGCACCATAACGGCATTATCGACAAATACATCGGCGACGAGATCATGGCCTTCTGGGGTCCGCCCTTCACCGGCGGCGAGGAGCATGCCGGGCTCGCCTGCCTGGCCGCGCTGGACCAGCTCGCCGGCTTGGCCGCGTTCCGTGCCGAACTGCCCGAGCTCACCGGTCTGAGGCGTGGGGTCCCGGAGATTGACATCCGCATCGGGATCGCCACCGGCGATGCGGTGGTGGGCAGCATCGGTTCCGAGCAGACGCGCAATTACACGGTGATCGGCGATACCGTGAACCTGGCGTCGCGTCTGGTCGGGGCCAACAAGACCTATGGGACGCGCGTGCTGGTCAGTGAGGCAACCAGCCGGCTCGCCGCCGATCTGGTGGAGACCCGCGAGATTGATTCCGTACTGGTTGTCGGGAAAACCGAGCCGCACCGCATTTTCGAATTGCTCGGCCGCAAAGGCGAGATCGCCGGTGATCGGTTGGCGTTGCGCGACGCGTTTGCCGAGGCGCTCGGCGCCTATCGGCGGAAGGCCTGGGAAGAAGCGCGCGCCGGCTTCGAAGCCTGCCTTGCGACCGAGCCTGCCGACGGGCCCAGCAAAGCCTTCCTCACCCGCATTGATCAGTTTCGCGCCGCCGCACCGAACCCCGACTGGGACGGCGTCTGGTGTCTGGCAGAAAAGTGACTCCCCGCGGACCTAACCGCAGAGCAAGGTTTTTGCTAATCCCGCGCCAAGCTCGCAAGAGCGGCTTCGGACGCCGCCAGACCGGAGATGTAGGCCCCGTGCGCGGTCGAGAAGAAATTCGGCGAGGTGGCCTCGCCGGCGAAGAATAAGCGGTCGTCGACCGGCGCGGCGAGTAGCGCGCGGTCCTCTGCGTGACCCAGCAACGCATGAGAATATGAGCCGCGGGCCCACCAGTCCTGCTGCCAAGCGGTCGAGGCGAGCGGCGCAATTTGGCGGCGAACGTCGTTGCCGAGGAGGTGAGCGAGCTCGTCGGCGGCGAACGAGAACATCGCCGCCTGCCCTTCCCGCTCGAGCGCCGCTGCGAACCGCCCCCCGAAAAACGAATAAATCGCCGGCCTGTCTAGCGGCCGCACCTGATAGGTCATCGTTTCGGGCGAAGTCGTCGAACCGACGAGAAACATGTCGGGCTCGACGCCGCGAAACGATCCCGACAATTCGATGAAGAGCTTGTCGTCTACCCCAAGCGGCAAGCCCGCCGCGGCGGCGAGTTTGTCGGGAAGGAGCGGGTCGAAGCGCAGAACTTCAGCAGCGAGGATCGAGGTCGGCACAGTCACGATCACCCGCCGTGCGGTGACCGTGCCGCGCGCGGTGTCGAGCCGGATTTCCCGGCCGCCATGGTCGATGCGAGAGACCGGAGTGTCGAGCGCTATCGGGAGCCCCCGGCTGAGCTTTTCCAAGAGCCTGCCGTAGCCGTCGCGCAGCCGCCAATTGACGCCGCTGTCCTCGTACCGAACG
>JAFASL010000029.1 GCA_019244535.1 Alphaproteobacteria bacterium | reverse complement strand
TCGCGACACCCTCGAGAAAAAACGGATAGAGCGGCAATTGGTGCTGGTGCGCAAGCTCGGGAAAGATGCGGTCGAAAGCGCGCTTGTACTCGTCTCCCCAATTCGGCGGGGCGAGCATGCCGAGAAGCAGCACTTTCGCGCCGCCGGCCTTGATCTTCTCGATCATTTTGTCGAGGTTGTCGCGCACCGCCGAAGGCTCGATGCCGCGCAGCGCGTCATTGGCGCCGAGCGCCAGGATGACCAGATCGGGTTTGTCGGCGAGCGCCCAGTCGAGGCGGGCCAAGCCGCCGGCCGTGGTGTCACCGGATACCCCGGCATTGACAACCCGTGCTGCGATCCTGCGCTCGTGAAGCCACGCCTCGAGCCTTGCGGGAAACGCTTGCGCTGCCGCGATGCCGTAACCCGCAGTGAGGCTGTCGCCAAAATCGAGGATTACCGGCGCGCGGGCCATAGCTGACGAAGCGACAGTCATCAGGGCGAGGAGGACTGCGGCAAGGCCCAGGCCGGCGCTCCGCAAAAACGCGAAGACTGAGGAGTGTCCAGGATATCGCACCGCGTTGAAAGAGCGGCTGACCGCGCCATATCGTCCGAGGTTTCGAAGCCCGGCGCCGCCGACCGAATTTCGTCGGGCGATCGCCTGTCTCGGTTCGGACGGAGTATGACCACCTCGCTTCATCCCGGCGGCCCGCTCGTGATGTTGGACGATCTGCAGCTAACACTGGGGAGCGCCGCTGGTCCCGTCAACATTCTCCGCGGGATCTCGCTGGAGATCGGGGCGGGTGAGGCGGTGAGCGTCGTCGGCCCGTCAGGCTCCGGGAAATCCACGCTGATGATGGTGCTCGGCGGGTTGGAGCGGCCGAGTTCAGGAAAGGTAAGGATCGATGGCGTCGATCTCGGCGACCTGGATGAAGACTCGCTTGCCCGGCTGCGCCGCGCTCGGATCGGCATCGTTTTCCAGTCATTTCACCTGCTTCCGACAATGACGGCACTGGAAAATGTCGCGATCCCGCTCGAACTCGACCGCCGCGTCGATGCGTTCACCGCGGCGGCTGAGGCCCTTGCAACCGTCGGCCTCGATCACCGCCGGATGCATTACCCCAGCCAATTGTCGGGCGGTGAGCAGCAGCGCGTGGCGATCGCGCGCGCCTTCATCTTGGGTCCCAAGCTGCTGCTGGCTGACGAGCCTACCGGTAACCTTGATGGTGCCACCGGGAGCCTCGTCATTGACTGCCTCTTTGACCAGCACGCCCGCCACGGGACCACTCTGGTGCTGGTCACCCATGATCCAGCAATCGCCGAGCGCTGCGATCGCCAGATCCGATTGATGGACGGCAGGATCGTCGAAGACCGCCGCATGGCTCGCGGCCGGATCGCCGGCATCGGGCGCACGGGTTGAGTTCGGCGCCACCCACGTTTGCCTTCCGGCTCGCGCAGCGGGAGCTGCGCGGCGGCATGCATGGGCTCGGGGTCTTTCTCGGCTGCCTGGTTCTTGGTGTAACCGCAATCGCCGCAATCGGCTCGGTCGCTGCTTCGGTGACCACCGCTATCAAGGAGGATGCTCGAGACCTGCTCGGCGGTGACGCGGAGGTTCGGCTCGCCTATCGATCAGCCAATTCCAGCGAACGAGAATTTTTGACGCAGAGCGGATCGCTGGCTGAAGTAGCGACGATGCGGGCGATGGCGCGCACGGAGGACGGCACGCGACGCAGCCTGATCGAGCTGAAAGCGGTCGATGCCGCCTACCCGCTTTATGGCGAGGTCGAACTCTCGCCGCCGCAGCGCCTCGATACCGCTCTGAGCCGACGCGGCCAGGCCTACGGAGCGGCAGTGGACCCCGCGATTCTCGCCCGGCTCGGCCTGGCGGTCGGGGACCGAATAAAGATCGGCGAGGCCATCTTGCAAATCCGCGCCACCATTGTGCGCGAGCCCGACGCCGCAACAGGCGGTCTGATTTTCGGCCCGCGTGTGCTGATTTCTGCCGAGGGGCTCGGCGAAACGGGGCTGATCCGGCCTGGCGCGCTGGTGAACCACCATTACCGGCTGCGGCTTTCTCCGGGAGTCGATCCGGCGGCATGGGCCAACTCGGCGCGAGCCGCTTTCCCCGAGGCTGGCTGGCAGATCCGCAGCTTTTCCGAAGCCTCGCCATCGTTGCAGCGATTGCTCGACCGGGTCGGTCAGTTTTTGAGCCTCGTCGGGTTGACGGCCCTATTGGTTGGCGGCGTAGGCGTCGGCAACGCAGTCGGCAACTACATTGCGGGGAAGACTGTTACGATCGCCACCCTGAAGTGCCTGGGCGCATCGAACCGGCTCCTCTTCGCCACCTATCTTATCGAAGTCTTGGCGCTCGCTATCGCGAGCATCGCCGTTGCGCTCGTCCTCGGCGCACTGGCCCCGGTCGTCGCTGCGCCGCTGCTACGCGGCGCACTCCCACTCGCCATTCGCTTCGCGATCCATCCGGCGCCGCTCGCCCTCGCAGCAACCTTTGGGCTTTTGACGACGCTGATTTTCTCCCTCTGGCCGCTCGCCGGAGTTGGCCGGATTTCTGCCGGAGCGCTGTTCCGCGACACGGTTGATCGCACGGGGCGCCGTATCCCGCCCGCGATACTCGCGACGACGGCGGTTTTGGTGGCCGGGCTCGCAGGTCTGGCGGTCGCCACTGCGCACGACCAGAAGGTCGCGCTGTGGTTTGTCGGCGGAGCCCTCGCCGCCTTTGGGCTATTCCGGATGGCAGGCGCGGTGCTCCTTTGGGTTGCGCGGCGGCTCGGCCGGCCTCGCCGGCCGGCACTGCGCCTTGCGCTCGCGACTTTGCATCGGCCGTGAGCGCCGACCGCACACACGCTCCTATCGCTTGGGATCGGGCTGACCGTGCTGGTCGCCGTCGCGCTCGTCGAGGCAAATCTCTCCCATGAGGTTGAGACCCGCGTGCCGGCCGAGGCGCCCGCCTTTTTCTTCATCGATATCCAGCCCGATCAGCTCGCAGAGTTCGCCGCGATGGTGAATGCCACGCTGGGCGCGAGGTTTGACCAAGTGCCGATGATGCGCGGCCGCATCACGCGGCTCAACGGCGTGCCGGTCGAAGATGCGGCAGTCGCACCCGAGGCGCAGTGGGCCTTGCGCAGTGATCGCGGCCTCACCTACTCCGCACCCATGCCACAGGGTTCGCGGCTGGCGGCCGGGGCTTGGTGGCCCATCGATTACCAGGGTCCGCCTTTGGTGTCGTTTGACGAAGCCCTAGCCCGCGGCATGGGTCTCAAGGTCGGCGACACGCTGACGGTCAATCTGCTGGGGCGCGAAATCACCGCCACCATTGCCAATCTCCGCTCGATCGATTGGGAGCGGTTGGGAATAAATTTCGCACTGGTCTTCGCCCCTGGGACGCTTGAAAGCGCACCGCAGACCCGCCTCGCCGCCGTGTACGTGCCAGAGGGCGAGGAAGACGATCTGGTTCGGGCAATAACGGAACGCTTCCCCAATATCTCGGCGATTCATGTCCGTGAGGCCCTCGCCACGTTCGACCGCATCATCGGAATGATCGGGAATGCGGTCCGCCTGACTGCGCTCGTGACCGTCGCTGCTGGGGTGCTTGTTCTCGGCGGCGCGGTCGCCGCCGGGCATCGGCGCAGGGTCTATGACGCGGTCGTCCTCAAGGTGTTGGGCGGAACGCGCACTGCGATCGCACGGGCTTTTCTGATCGAAAACGGCATCACGGGCATACTCGCCGCGGTAGTTGCCGGTGCTCTCGGCACCATCGCCGCATATTTCCTGGTGACCCGCCTGATGAAGATCGATTGGGTCTTCTTGCCGGGTCCACTGCTGTCCACGACTTCCCTTGCCGCTTTGCTGATCGCGGCACTGGGTTTTGCCGGAACCTGGCGCGCGCTCGGGGCCAAGCCGGCGCAATTTCTGCGCAATGAATAGGCCCCTATACCTGAGCGGCCGGATAGGGGCCTCGGGTGCGGCGGGTGCTTATTGAAAAGATCTCGTTTTGTGCCAATATCGGGCGCGTGAGGAATATTCCTCGCTCTCGCTTCTCTCCGTGGAGGGGGTTTATGGCTCTAGGTTCGCAACCCCGCTGGACGGTGCAGTCGACGGGCGCCCAGGTCGGCATCGATGTCGGCCTGCGGGATTACATGCTCCGCGTCTACAACTATATGGCATCGGGGCTCGCGCTCACCGGCATCGTGGCCTACATCGCGGCCTTTTCGGGTTTTTATGAGTCGATCGCCCGCACACCGCTGATCTGGCTCGTCATCCTGGCGCCCCTTGGCCTCGTGATGCTGATGAGCTTTGGTGTGCAGCGCATGCAGGCAAGCACACTGCAGCTCGTATTCTGGCTCTATTCGGGGCTGATGGGGCTGTCGCTCGCGATGGTGTTCCTGGTCTTCACCGGGGCGAGCATCGCGCGGGTGTTCTTCATCACCGCCGGCACCTTTGCTGCCATGAGCCTCTACGGCTACACGACGCAGCGTGACCTGTCGCAGTTCGGCTCGTTTCTGTTCATGGGGCTGATCGGCATCGTCATCGCTTCGTTGGTCAACATCTTTATTGGCTCGACGGCGGTGCAATTTGCGATCTCGGTGATCGGTGTTATCGTCTTCACCGGTCTCACCGCATGGGACACTCAGCAGATCAAGGAGATGTACTACGCCGGCGATGGTTCTGAAGTTGCAAGCAAGAAGGCGGTTATGGGGGCGTTGCGTCTCTATCTCGACTTCATCAACCTCTTTATGATGCTGATGCAACTGCTCGGCACCCGCCGCGACTGACCATCAGTCCCGAGCTACGACCCTCTGTCGGCCGGGCCTTTCCCGGCCGATTTTGTATGTGCCGGACGACAATTGAGGGAAATCCATGAAGCAATTGGATGGGAGATGCTGCCGCGCAGCTTCTGTCGCGCTGGCGGTGCTGGTCACGAACGGTTTCACCAGCACGGGCTCAGCTGGCGTCCTCGATCGAATAAGCCAAGAGAAGGAGATCCGGGTCGCGTACCGCGAAGATGCGCCGCCCTTTTCTTCCAAGAACAAGATCGGCGAACCGGTCGGCTTTATGATCGACCTCTGTCGGGAGGTCGCGAAAAAGCTCGCGGACCAGCTTCGGCTGAACTCACTCAATGTCGCCTACGTTCCGGTCACCGCGGCTGACCGGTTCGAAGCGATCCAGCAGAACAAAGCGGACCTGCTGTGCGAGCCGACCAGTGCGACTTTGGCGCGGCGCGATGTGGTCGATTTCTCTATTCCGACCTTTGTCGACGGCGCGAGTCTGATGATCCGTGCCGATGGCCCGCACGATCTGAAAGCAATGGCCGGCAAAAAGATCGGCGTGCTCGGCGGGACTACCACGGAGCAGTCGTTGCGGAGCACGCTCGAGACCGCAAAGATCGCCGGCGACATCATCCCGGCCAAAACCCACGCCGAGGGCGTCGCGATGCTCGAGGAGGGTAAGATTTCGGCGTATTTCGCCGACCGCTCGATCCTGGTATCGCTGATCGCCGACAGCAAAGCGCCAGGGAAACTGATGCTTGCCGAGAACTATCTGTCCGTCGAGCCTTACGCATTGGCGCTGTTGCGGGGTGACGAGGACTTTCGGCTCGCCGTGGATCGCGCTCTCAGCCACATCTATCGCAGCGGCGAGATTGCCGCCGTCTTCAAGCGGACCTTTGGCGACACCAAGCCCGGAAACGTCCTGCAGACCCTATATCTGATAGCCGGGCTGCCGGATTAGTTGACCCCTAAAACCGAAAATGCCCGCGGACAAACGGCCATCTCACCGGGCCGCGCTCTAGTGCGCTTCGTCCCAGCTGCCAGCCCAGCCGGTCTCGACGACGAGCGGCACCGAGAGCTCGCAATGCGGCGCGCAGGCGTCTTCCATGACCACTTTGACGACCTCGGCGGTGCGCTCGACCTCGGCTTCCGGCGCCTCGAACAGCAGCTCGTCATGAACCTGCAGGAGCATGCGGGAGCGCAGCCTTTCGCGGGAAAGGGCCGCGGGGATGCGAGCCATCGCGCGTTTGATGATGTCGGCGGCCGAGCCCTGCAACGGCGCGTTGATCGCCTGCCGCTCGGCGCCGGCGCGGCGCGCCGGGTTGGCGTCGCGGATGGCCGGGATGAAGCATTTGCGGCCGAAGATTGTCTCGACATAGCCGGTGCGGCGGCAATCCGTCTTGATCCGTTCCATATAGGCGCGTATCGCCGGAAAACGATCGAAATAGGCGCGGATGTAGGCCGCCGCCTCCGCTTGCGGCACGCCGATCTGCTGTCCCAGGCCAAAAGCGCTGATGCCGTAGATGATCCCGAAATTGATCGCCTTCGCGCGGCGTCGGGTGTTTGCATCCATCTGCGCGAGCGGCACATCGAACACCTGGCTCGCGGTCAGCGCGTGAATATCGATGCCGTCGCGGAACGCCTGCCTCAGCTCGGGCACGTCGCAGACATGGGCGGCCAGCCGCAATTCGATCTGACTGTAGTCGGCCGACATCAGCAGGTGCCCGGGCTCGGCGATGAAAGTGCGGCGGATGCGGCGGCCTTCCTCGGTGCGGATCGGAATGTTCTGCAGGTTCGGGTTGTTCGACGAAAAGCGGCCCGTCGCCGCCACTGCAAGCGCGTATGACGTGTGCACGCGGCCGCTGTCGCGGTCGATCTCCTCGGCGAGCGCATCGGCATAGGTCGATTTGAGCTTGGTCAGCTGGCGCCATTCGAGGACGTGCCTCGGCACTTCGTGCAAGGGCGCCAACTCCTCCAGGATCGAGGCATCGGTGCCGTAGGCGCCGGTCTTGCCCTTCTTGCCGCCGGGCAGCCCGAGCTTCTCGAACAACAC
>JAFASL010000896.1 GCA_019244535.1 Alphaproteobacteria bacterium | reverse complement strand
CGTCCGTCGTCATATCGGCGAGCGCGAGCCGCCGCACCGCCTCCAAAGTTTCCGCCCGCCGCGCACAAGCGACGATTTCTGTTTCGGGGCTGTTCCGGCGCAATACCCGGGCGAGCGAGGACCCGATCAACCCGATCCCGATCAGCGCCACGCGTTGGAACATCGCGGAATGTAGGTTCATCGGGCGGTTATGAAGGCGGCGAGCGCAGCCGCGACCGTTTCCATTTCGGGCCCGGTGCCGATCGTGATCCGCAAATGCTGCGGGAGCCCGTAGGCGCCCATCTTGCGGGTCAGGATGCCGCGGGACTGCAGAAAGGCGAACGCCGCGTCTGCGTTTTTGAGCGGATCCTCGGGAAACCGCGCGAGGACGAAATTGGCGATGCTCGGGGTATGCGGGATGCCGAGCCCCGCGAGCCGCTCGGAAAACCAGGGGAGCCATTGCTGGTTATGGGCACGAGCCCGGTTGAGCGCCTCCACATCCTCGACCGCGGCGATGCCGGCGGCCTGTGCCGCCGCGCTCACATTAAACGGGCTGCGCACCCGGTTCAGGACATCGGCGACCGCCGGCGGACAATAGGCCCATCCAAGCCGCAGTCCGGCAAGAGCATAAATTTTCGAAAACGTCCTCAGCATCACGACATTTTCGGCGCTATTCACCAATGCAATACCGGCGTCGTAGTCGTTCCGGTTGACGAACTCGGCATAGGCAGCGTCGATCGCCAGCAGCACCGAGGACGGCAGCCCGGCATGCAGCCGAGCCATCTCGCCGGCGCCGAGATAGGTTCCGGTCGGGTTATTCGGATTGGCGATAAAGACGACGCGGGTGCGCTCGGTCACGCGGGCCAATATGGCGTCGACATCGGTCGTCAGCTCCCGCTCGGGAGCCGCGATCGGCGTCGCGCCGGCCGCCATCGCGTTGATCGGATACATCAGGAAACCGTGGCGGCTATAGAGCACTTCCTCGCCCGGGCCGGCGTAGCACCGCAGCAGCAGCGAAATCAGCTCGTCGGAACCGGCACCGCAAACAATCCGCTCGGGATCGATCCCGTGGCATCTCCCGAGCGCTTCCCGCAACTCCTGGGCGTTCCCGTCCGGGTAGCGGTGGATCTCGCCGGCGAGGGCGCGGTAGGCGGCGATCGCCTTGGTACTTGGCCCGAGCGCGCTCTCGTTGGACGCGAGCCGGATTGGCCGCTCGACACCGGCCGCCTTGGCTTCGCCGCCGACATAGGGACTGATGTCGAGAATGCCGGGGCGGGGCGCCAGCCCCAGTTCGCGATCCATTTTCAACCTCTCGTGTCAAGTACGGCGGCCGGGAGCGGCACTGCATACCCGCCTAGGCAGACCAGCCGATCGAGCGATGTCCCGAGCTGCGAACGAAAGGCGTCGAGGTGTGCGTCCGATGGCGCCACAAACCCTTGGATCTCGATCAGGTAGAGGGCTTTCTCTCGTGTCCGGTTCACAAGCAGCGTGGAGGCGAGCCCAGCGGCCGACAGGAGATCGGAGACTCGCGCCTCTCCGGTGGAGGCAGAACACTGCGCCGCCAGCAACGTGCGGTCCAGACCGCTTTCCTGGTGCCCGCCCCCTCCGATGGCTAACGCATCGGTGTCGGCCCGAGCATTGCCGCGCGCACCGAAGGGGAGCCTGGCGACAATGCGGGGCGCGCACTCCGGCCCGGACAACAGATTTGGCCACCACGGATCCGCCTCGCCATGTACCGGCAGCGGTAACACGCCGATCGATGTCCGCCCAGTTGCCACCGCACGGATCACCTGATCCGCCGTATCACAACCCAGCATCGGCGTGTTGCTGCCATAATGGTCCCGCGCCAGATCCCAGCACCCCGGGCGATCGGCAGGGGCAAATACGGCAACAGAAAAAGGGGATTGCAACCGTACGGTCGCAGCCAACATCTCCCGCCACATGCGAACGAGGTTTGCGACGGGGAACGAACCGCGGTGGCGTCCGACAAGGCGGCGGATGATCTCGGCTTCGCGGGCGGGCTGAAACGCCGCTTGGTTGTCCTCTTTCTTGCTGGTTGCAACCATCGACACGATTTCGGTCCGGTCGATAAGCAGGTCCTGCAGCCTGTCGTCGATCTCGTCCAGACGGCGTCGCAAGCCTTTGAGATCTGAAGGGGTCACGGACACCATGTAGGTCGCTGCCGCGGGAGGCACACTAGTAGGGTGGAGACTTCGCGAAATCAAAGAAAACGTTGACATGCCTGCCTCCGGATCCCTAGCTACCGCCCCCTATCGGCCGCCGACAATCCCGGGGCGAGCCTCCGCCGCGCAAGCGCATTGATTTAGAGATCATCGTGTCGATCCTGATTTCCGCCCGCTCCCGCCTGCTCTCGGACCAGGACTGGCCCGGCTATCGCTTAGTGATACGGGCGCCGCTGCGGTTGGATTGTGGAATTGATTTCGGTCCGTTCACGATCGCCTATCAAACCTATGGCACGCTGAACGAGGATCGCTCTAACGCGATCCTCGTCTGCCACGCCTTGACCGGTGACCAGTACGCTGCCGATCCGCATCCGATCACCGGGAAGCCCGGCTGGTGGGAGACGATGGTCGGCCCAGGCCAGGTGCTCGATACCGAGCGATATTTCCTCATCTGCGCGAACGTGCTTGGCGGATGCATGGGCACGACGGGCCCACAAGAAATTAACCCGGCGAGCGGCGAACCCTGGGCGCTGTCGTTCCCGGTGATCACGATCCGCGACATGGTGCGCGCGCAGAAGCTGTTGCTCGACCATCTCGAGATCGACAGCCTGTTCTGCGTGATCGGCGGCTCAATGGGCGCGATGCAGGTGCTCGAGTGGGCGGCCAGCTATCCCGAAGCCGTTTTCGCCGCGGTGCCGATCGCCGGAGCGGCGCGGCATTCGGCGCAGAATATCGCGTTCCACGAGGTCGGCCGCCAAGCGATCATGGCTGACCCCGAGTGGTGCGGCGGCCGTTATTTGAGCCTCGACCGGAAGCCGGTGCGCGGTCTGGCCGTCGCACGTATGGCGGCGCACATCACCTACCTCTCCGAGGCGGCGCTGCATCGCAAATTCGGCCGCAACCTGCAGGATCGCCTGGCGGTCACCTACGGGTTCGATGCCGATTTTCAGGTCGAGAGCTATCTTCGCCATCAGGGCAGCACATTTGTCGACCGCTTCGACGCAAACTCGTACCTCTACATTACCCGCGCGATGGACTACTTCGACCTTGCCGCGGAGCATGGCGGGTCGTTGCCGGCGGCATTCGAGGGCACCCGCTCGCGTTTTTGCATCATTTCCTTCACCAGCGATTGGCTGTTTCCGACCTCCGAAAGCCGTGAGGTCGTGCACGCGCTGAATGCGGCGGCAGCCAATGTCAGCTTTGTCGAGATCGCGACCGACAACGGCCATGACGCGTTTCTGCTGCAGGAGCCGGAGCTGTTCGAGACCTTGCGCGGCTTTCTGAATGGCTGCGCCGAGCATCGCGGCCTAGCCCGCTCCAGGTAATGGCTGCCTCAGGGGAAAGCGCCGCGCTCGATTTCGGCGCGGCCGGAAAGGCGGCTGCGCCGACCGGCACCGTGGGTGAGCTGCGCCAGGATCTCCGGCTCATCGCGGAGATGATCGAGACCGGATCGCGAGTGCTCGACATCGGGTGTGGCGACGGTGCGCTCCTCGCCTATCTGGCGCGCGAGAAAAACGTCGACGGTCGCGGCATCGAGCTGAGCCAGTCGGGTGTCAACGCCTGTGTCGGCCACGGCCTGTCGGTCATCCAGGGCGACGCCGACAGCGACCTCGAAGCTTACCCGCCCGGCGGCTTCGACGTCGTTGTGTTGAGCCAGACTTTGCAGGCGACCCGCCGGCCGCGCCGGGTCGTCGAGGAGCTCGTCCGCATCGGGCGGCGCGCGATCGTGTCGTTTCCAAATTTTGGATTCTGGCAGATTCGCCTCGGGCTGCTGCTGACCGGCCGAATGCCGCTGTCGCACTGTCTCGCCCATCCCTGGTACGAGACCCCCAATATCCATCTCTGTACGATCCGCGATTTTGTTGCGCTGTGCGACGAGATCGGCGTTCGGATCGACCGTAGCCTCACGCTGGACCGCCACGGGCAGCCCTATTCCCTCGATCCGCGCGGCAATCTGGCCAATCTGCTCGCCGAGCAGGGCATTTTCGTCCTTTGCGGGAGCGCCAGCCCTTAGCACGGTGACCTCGATGCTGATCGCCCACATCACCGACACTCATATCACCGCGCTGGGGGCGCTGCTGATGGGAATCGTCGACACTGCGTCGGCGCTCGAGCGGGCGGTCGACGCAGTCAACCGGCTCGATCCGGCGCCCGATGTCACCGTTCTCACTGGCGATCTCGTCGAGACCGGCGCGCCAGAGGAATACGCTTATTTGCGTGCGCTGCTGGCGCCGCTGCGCATGCCGGTGTTTGCAATCCCGGGCAATCATGACGCGCGTGAACCGATGCGCGAAGCATTCATCGGAGACGGATATCTGCCCCGGCAAGGCTTCCTTAACTACGTCGTCGAGGACTACCCGCTGCGCATTGTCGCGCTCGACACTTTGGTGCCGGGTGAGGGCGGCGGCGCCCTGTGTGCGGATCGGCTGCACTGGCTAGAGCGGACTCTTTCGACAGCATCGGACCGGCCGACCCTGGTTCTGATGCATCATCCGCCGTTCTCGACCGGTATCCGCCGGATGGACCAGGCCGGGCTCAGCGGCATCAACGGCCTCGCCGAGATTGTTCGCGGCCACCCCCAGGTCGAGCGCATCCTCTGTGGGCATCTCCACCGGCCGATCGAAGCCCGTTTTGCCGGCACCGTCGCCGGGACCGCCCCCAGCACCGCACATCAGATCGTCCTCGACCTCCGCCCCGAAGCGCGGCTCAGCTTCGCGTTTGAGCCGCCGGGGTATCAGCTTCATTATTGGCGCGACGGCACCGGGCTTGTCACCCACACGGCCGCTATCGGCGATTGGCCGGGGCCGTATTTTTATTCCGGCAAGCCGGTGACGAGCTGATCGGGTGTGCCCTAGAGCCCGTGCGGCGCCGGCGCATAGACGAGGCGCCGTCGCGGTGCTCTGGCGGGGGCCGGCTTTGCGTAGATCTGTTTTGTCGCCTCGACGAGAACCACGCCGGCGAACCTCGGAAACCAGCGTTTGCCGATCCGCTCCCAAGCCGCCGCCGAGCGCAAGATCATGCGTTTTCGCGCCGGCGGGATGAACAGCGCGGTCTCGGTTCCGATCGGCGTAAACTGCTCGTCGCGCAACAGCCGCGACAGCTGCGACATCGTGTAGGGGCGACCCGAACCAAAAGGGGTGCGGTCGAGCCGGGCCCAGATCCCGCGCCGGTTGGGGGCAACCACCAGCAGGTGGCCGCCGCCGGCGAGGACACGCCAGATCTCCTTCAGCATCGGCGCCGCCTGGTCGGTCGTCTCGAGCGCGTGGACCAGCAGCACCCGGTCTATCGAGTAATCGGCGAAGGGCAATTCGCCCTCATCGGCCAACGCGACCAGATTGCGGCCCTCGGGCGACCACCCGAGCACGCCGAGCGCGGCCGGCATCAGCGCTACCGTGCGCTCGGTCTCTGCCAATGTGGTCGCCAGAAACGGCGTCGGATAGCCGATCGCGAGCAGCCGCACGCCCCGCAGGTCGGGCCATACCCGGCGAATCGCGCCGCGGATCATTCGCCGGGCGATCTGCCCGAGCCCGGTCCGGTAGAAGTCCCGCAGGTCAACGATATCGGACGACATCGGGATATCTTAGCACTGTTGGCCGCCGCGCCGGCCGTTCGCAGGGCTTCCGTCTATGAGGGCAGAGGCGTGATCGTGATTCTGCTGCCGGGGCCCAGCAGCGGCAGCAGCCCGAGCAAGATTTCTTTCTCGACGGCAATGCACCCGGCCGTAGGTGCGAAATCGGGCGCCGCCACATGCAGGAAGATTGCGCTCCCGGCGCCCGGAACTACCGGCCCCATGTTGTAGCCGATTACAACCAGCGCGTCGTAGAGCTCATCTTCCCGCCACATCTGTTCGGCGCTGGCAGAATAGGGGAGGGAAACGGGCCGGTTGTAATTGGGGTCGCCGGGCTCGTCGACCCAGCCGTCGCTCGGCGATAGCGGCTTCACCGGCAGCTGCGAGAGAGGCGCAGGCGTGATTCGGTCGGGCCGGTAAAGGACAGAGAGGAGCGGGTAGGTTCCCGCCGGCGTCGCGCCGTCGCCCTCGTGCTTGTCGGCCTTGACGCCGGCACGTCCGGCGGCTGCCGGAGCACTCCCGCCCGCCCAGTACAGACGACCATTCCGATATTCGAGGTTTTCCGCTTCGGTTTGTGTGGCGGCGGACAAGCGGGCAGACATCAAAAGCACGGGCAGCGCAAGAAAGCCTCTGCGACAAAGCCCGTCACCGTCCCGCTCCGCGGGCCCCTCCCTCTCCCCGCGAGCGGGGCGAGGGGCTTGTCTTCTCCCTCGCCCCGCTCGCGGGGAGAGGGTCGGGGTGAGGGGCATGCAGCCGCAACGCAGGTCAATACATGTGCTGCCCGCCATTGATCGACAGCGTCGAGCCGGTGATGAAGTCGGCGTCGTCGGCGACGAGGAACAATACCGCGCGCGCGATGTCCTCGGCCTTGCCGAGCCGGCCCACCGGAATGCGGGCGATGATCTTTTCGAGCACCTCGGCCGGGACTGCGCGCACCATTTCGGTATCGACATACCCTGGGGCGACGGCGTTGACGGTGATGCCGCGCCCGGCGCCCTCTTGTGCCAGCGCCTTGGTAAAGCCGTGGATCCCGGATTTCGCGGCGGCGTAGTTGACCTGACCGTATTGCCCGGCCTGCCCATTGATCGACCCGATATTGACGATGCGGCCAAAGCCGCGCGACCGCATGCCGTCGATGACCGCCCTCGACATGTTGAAGCAAGAGGAGAGATTGGTCTGGATCACCGCGTTCCAGTGCTCGTAGCTCATTCGGTGCATCGTCGAGTCGCGGGTAATTCCCGCATTGTTGACGAGTACCTCGACGGGGCCCAGCTCGGCCTCGATCTTTTTGACGCCTTCAGCGCAGCCATTGAAATCGGCAACATCGAATTTGAAGACCGGAATGCCGGTCTCCTTGTGAAATTCCTGCGCCGCCTTATCGTTGCCGCCGTAATTCGCGGCGACCTTATAGCCGGCCTTATTGAGCGCCACCGATATTGCGCGGCCGATGCCGCGCGTCCCGCCGGTTACCACCGCTACCCGAGCCATGCGTCCCTCCCATTTGTTCTGGTTGCGACTAGTCGCGTTCGACGCAGATCGCGATACCCATGCCGCCGCCGATGCACAGGGTCGCGAGCCCCTTCTTGACGTTGCGGCGCTGCATCTCGTGCAGCAAGGTTACGAGCACCCGGCCTCCCGAGGCGCCGATCGGATGACCGAGCGCGATTGCACCGCCATTGACGTTCACCTTTTCAATATTCCAGCCAAGGTCCTTGTTGACCGCGCAAGCCTGCGCGGCAAACGCCTCGTTGGCCTCGATAAGGTCGAGATTGTCGGGCGACCACCCGGCCTTCTTCAACGCCAGGCGGCTGGCCGGGATCGGCCCGGTGCCCATGATCGCCGGATCGACGCCGGCCGTAGCCCAGGAGACGATGCGGGCCAGCGGCTTCAAACCGCGTTTTTCGGCCTCCGTTGCCGTCATCAGCACGACGGCGGCCGCGCCGTCATTGATGCCCGACGCGTTGCCTGCCGTGACCGTCCCGTTCTTGTCGAAAGCGGGACGCAGTTTCGAGAGCGCCTCGGCGGTCGTGTCCGGCCGGGGATGCTCGTCGGTGTCGACGACGGTATCACCGCGGCGAGTCGCGATCTTGACCGGCACGATCTCATCTTTGAACCGGCCGGCCTTTTGGGCCGCTCCGGCTTTGGCCTGCGAGGCAGCGGCAAAGGCGTCCTGCTGCTCGCGGGTGATCTGCCAGCGCTGCGCGACGTTCTCGGCTGTGTTGCCCATGTGGTACCCGTTGAAGGCGTCCCACAGCCCGTCCTTGATCATCGTGTCGACGAGCTCGGCATCACCCATCTTGACGCCGTTGCGCAGGTGGATGCAGTGCGGCGCTTGGCTCATGCTTTCCTGGCCGCCCGCGACGACGATCTGGGAATCGCCGTTGCGGATCGCCTGGTAGCCGAGCGCCACGGTGCGCAAGCCCGACCCGCAGAGCTGGTTCACGCCATAGGCGGTCACCTCGAACGGGATGCCGGCGCCGATCGCGGCCTGCCGCGCCGGGTTCTGACCCTCGCCGGCGGCGAGGATCTGGCCCATGATGACTTCGGACACGTCCTTCGGCTCGACATGCGCCCGGCGCAGCGCCTCGGCGATCGCCACCTCACCCAGCTTATGGGCCGGCAGGCTGGCGAGCCCGCCATTGAACGCCCCGACCGGGGTCCGCGCGGCGCTGGCAATGACGATGTCGGTCATCAAGGATCTCCCTAACAGAAGTTAACGGCTATGTAGGCAGCAATCGGCTAATGTAAAAGCGCCGCTCGCCGGCTGTCCAGCCGGTGCGGGCCGCTGCCGCCTCCTACAACCATGGCGGTAACCGCCGGCTATCTCGATAGCTGCAATCAATGGTTCCATGGCCGCACAGTGTAAAACAGGTGCGCTCGCGAGAGCTGGTTCGCTGCGCCTTACGCCGTAATCGTACCCGTAACCATCCGGCAACAGGCAGAGGCCAGCCGATACCCCGACTCCAAGAGCCCAGAGGTTGAGGTAATCGCGCCAAAACGGGCAACAGCACGCTACAGCGCGCTGGGCTCGCCCCGCTCGTGATGAAGTCGAGCATCTTAGGTGACCCGGCTATCCCTAACGCCAAGGTCTCGTACACTTCCGAACCCCACGCGCTTCGTCGAGTGCGAACGCCCTATTGCGCTTGGCAATACGGGCTGCCGGCAATCTCGACGCTCCGTCGAATTGTTCAGAGACAACTCTGGTAGAAGGCCCGCCGGCGGAGAATGGCAGCATCGCCTCGAAAGCGGTCCTCGCCGCACTGAGCGGCCACACGTAATTCCTCTAGCTTCAGCACCCTGCTAGAGAAGATCGTTCGGCGATGGGGTGCCCGCTAGAGGTCTGAACCGGCGCGAAATGGGCCATAACCGGCACAATCGAGATACCAATCGCCAATCCGAACAGAGGAAGCGGCCGCTGATCGGGTCGACGGAGCACCTGCGGACCCGGCAGGAAAGCGGCGCTCCCCGCTCGCCGGCGAAAGCTGTATTGGCTCCGGTGGGCTTTGCCTATCTGGGCGTGATGGTCCTGACGTGGGCCGCGAATTGGCCGTTGATGAAGCTCGCGGTCGGCGAGGTGCCGCCGATGATCTTTGTGTTGCTTCGGCTGGCCGGGAGCCTGATCCTGATAGCGCCAGCTTTGCTCGCGACGCGGCAGCCGCTATTGCCAGCGCGTGGTGAGCGGCTGACGCTGTTCTGGGTCGGACAGTTGCAGGTAGCTGGTTTCCTGATCTGCAGCATCATCGGCCTGGCGATCCTGCCCGCCGGGCGGGCGATTGTACTCGCCTATACGATGCCCTTGTGGGCCATTCCGATCGGGTTGTTTTTATGGCCGGAGCCCCTCAACGGCGCCCAACTGATCGGGGCGGCGATCGGCTTTGCCGGTCTTGTCCTCTTCATGAACCCGGGCCTAGTCGGTTGGGGTAACGGACGCGTCCTCGTGGGAAACGCCTTGCTGCTGCTCGCCGCGATCGCCTGGGCGGCAGGATCCTGCCTCTATCGCCAGTATTCGTGGCGCTCGCCATTTTGGGTGCAGACCTTTTGGCAGCTTGCGGCCAGCATCGTTCCGGTCGCGGCTATTGTGCTGATCGAGGCGTCCGATGGACCGGTGCGTTGGTCGCCTGAACTTGTCGCGATCCTCGCGTACAACTGCATTGTCACGACAGCGCTCGGTTATTTTCTGTGGAGCAAGGTATTGTCGATGATGCCGGCAGCGATGGCAGGACAAGTACTGACACTCACTCCGATCGGTGGTTTTGTGCTGTCGACCCTGATCTTTGGCGGCGTGGTAACGGCCGATGTCGCAGTGAGCATCGCTCTGATAGTCACGGGTATTCTGGTAACGCTGCAACGGCGATATTGAGGGACTTCGCGAGCCATTAGCATCCGAGGCGCTGCGGGCTGCACGCCTTGATGAGCGCCTCTCGGCAGAAATCGAAAGCATTGGGTCCATTCAAACAACGTCGTCGCGGTGGGGTTGGCAAGCAGCACACGTCAAACCGCTTGCGCGGTTCCATCACGATCCGGTCCTAGGCGACCGGACGATCGACGAAGTGCTCGCTGATACCGTGCGGTTCGAGGCGATCAGCCGGAGCGGCACCAAGGCGGACGTGCTCGCGGCCCATGACGGCCTAGCGTTGACCATTTGATCCGAGATGGTGCCGCGGGCCCGCCGCGCCGCGGCGATACTACTGCAGATGTCTGCAGTCCCAACCTGCTGATGACATTACAAGCTGCCGAGCGATCGCATTGACTTCTGGCAGGACGTGGTCGAAGCGCTAATGCTGAGAAGCTGCAAATACGTCCTGCA